>NZ_JADDIL010000062.1:0-62217 GCF_020826795.1 Microtetraspora sp. AC03309
GCCCACAGCCCGCCCACCGCCGCCACCAGTGCCGCGGGAACAGTGAGGAGGCCGAGCCGCACAAACCGACCGAGATCGGGCTCGTGGGCATGGGCGTGGAGCACCCGCCGCCACAGCAGGGTCGCGAGCGATCCCACGTAGGTGAGGTTCGGGCCGATGTTCACCCCGATCAGCGTCGCGAGCACGGGACCCGCGCCGCTCGCCGCCGTGATCGGCAGCAGGACGAGCACGGCGGGCAGATTGTTGAACAGGTTCGCGAGCACGGCGGCGATGGCGGCGACGGCCAGCAGCCCGAGCAGCGAGTCGCCCCCGGGCACCAGCGGGCGTACGGCACGGCCCAGCCCGCCGTCCACCACGGCGCGTACGACGACTCCGAGCGCGAGAACGAATCCGCAGAACGGGAGATCGGCCGAGCGGAGCACCGAGCGGACGGTCACCCGGCGTTGTCCGAGGGCCCGCGCGGCCAGCACGAGCCCACCGGCGAGCGCGGCCCAGGCGGGGTTGACGCCGACGGCGGACGCGACGACGAAGCCCGCGAGCGTCAGCGCGACCGTGGTGAGGGCGAAGATCGGGACACCGGGCCCGTCGTTTCGCGGCCGGTGTTCCGGCGGCCGCAGTTCGGCGGCGAAGAAACGGCGGAAGACGGCGTACTCCACCGCGATCGCGCCCAGCCACGGCAACGCCATGAGCGCGGCGAAGCGGGCGAACGACAACCCGCTGGCCGTGAACGCCAGCAGGTTCGTCAGGTTGGAGACCGGGAGCAGCAGCGACGCCGTGTTGGCCAGGTGACCGCACGCGTAGAGGTGCGGAGCGGGCCGTACCCGCAGGCGGGACGTGGTGGCGAGGACCACGGGGGTCAGGAGCACGACGGTGGCGTCCAGGCTGAGCACCGCCGTGACCAGGGAGGCCACCACGAACACCCGGAACAGCAGGCCGCCTCGCCCGCGGGCCATCAGCGCGCCGGCGGCCTCGAACAACCCTTCCCGGTCGCACAGGTAAGCCAGCGCGAGCACGGCGGCCAGGAAGCCGACCACCGGAAGCAGGCGCAGCGCCTCCGCCCAGGCGGTCTGCGGGGATACCAGGCCGAGCGCGATCGCCACGCCGGCGGCCGGGGCCGCGACCACGACCTCCGGGAGCCCCTTAGGCCGGACGATGGCGAAGCCGAGCACCAGGAGAAGCAGAACGACCGACGTCGCCTCCGCCATCGATCCCTCCTTCGCCGCGCGCAGGAGGACGCTACAAGGGCCGTCCCGTCTGATCACGCGTCAGGGCCCGGAGGGCGCACCCGGAGCCGTGCCGGTGCGGAGAGGAAGCAACGAAGAATTCGGTGCTCAGACCCGCAAGCGTTCACGACTCTTGGGCCTGTGACATGGCATCGCCAGCATATGCTCAATCGTTCGCAAATCAGGAGGATCCATGGCAAATCGCCTATTTGTTGCCATTGCTGGCGCGCTGGTGGTGTCCGCGCTCGCGGGCGGCTGCGGGCGTTCGTCGTCGGGAGACACCGCGGGCGAGGGCGCGGCGGCGACGGCGGACAAGTCCGCCAAGGATCTGGTGCCCGAGGCCGTGCGCAAGACCGGCGAGCTGCGGGTGGCCACGTCCGAGGGTTACCCGCCGATGGAGATGTACAAGAAGGGCACCCAGGAGCTCACCGGTGTGGACCCCGACCTCGGCGCCGCCATCGCGGAGAAGCTGGGGCTCAAGTTCACGATCACCAACGCCGCCTTCGACGGCCTCATCCCCGGCCTGCAGGGTGGCCGCTGGGACGTCGTGATGTCCTCGATGAGCGACACCGAGGCGCGGCGCGGCGCGGTCGACTTCGTCGACTACTTCAACGCCGGCGGCGCCATCATGGTCAAGAAGGGCAACCCCGAGGGCATCAAGACGCTCGACGACCTCTGCGGCAAGACGGTGGTGCTCGCCAAGGGCAGCTCCAACCTCGCCATCGGCGAGAAGCAGAACGAGAAGTGCACCACCAAGATGAAGATCATGCAGAGCGAGGACGCCCCCACCGGCCTGCTCTCACTCGACTCCGGCCGCGCGGTCGCCACCATCGTGGACTCTCCCGTCGCCCACATGTACGCCAAGGACACCGGCAAGTACGACGTGCTCTCCGAGCAGTACGACGCCGGCCCGTGGGGCATCGCGATAGACAAGCGCAACACCGGGCTGCGTGACGCCGTGGCCAAGGCCATGGCCGAGCTCCAGGCCGACGGCGGCTACAAGTCCGTGCTGGACGAGTACGGCGTCGGCGCCAACGCGGTGTCCGAGGTCCTGGTCAACACGACGCCATGGAAGTGACACCGGCCGGGGCCGCTCCCGGATCGCAGGAGGGGCCGGCGGTCGAGCCGCCGGTCGAACTGCCGATCGACGCGGTGCGGCCCCCGCGCCCCGGTCGGCTGATCGGGGCGGCCGTCGCCCTCCTCTTCCTGGTCTGGCTCGCGTACACGGTCATCGTCAACGAGAACCTCCACTGGGACGTGATCGTCTCGTTCCTCGGTGACGGCAGGATCCTCGGCGGCCTGTGGGTGACGATCCAGCTCACCGTGCTCTCCATGGCGATCGGCCTGGTCCTCGGTGTGCTGGCCGCGGTCATGCAGCTGTCCGACAGCCCCGTGTTCCGCGGTACCTCGGCCCTCTACACGTGGTTCTTCCGCGGCACGCCCCTGCTGGTGCAGTTGATCTTCTGGTTCAACATCGGCCTGGTCTTCCCGTCCTTCGGGATCGGCGTGCCGTTCGGCGGCCCGAAGCTGGTCGAGTGGCAGGCGAACGAGCTGATCACGCCGTTCACCGCGGCGCTGCTCGGCCTCGCGATCAACGAGGGCGCGTACATGGCCGAGATCGTGCGGGCCGGCATCCGCTCGGTCGATCCGGGCCAGCGCGAGGCCGCCGAGGCGCTCGGCATGTCGCATCGGCAGGTGCTGCGCCGGGTGGTGCTGCCGCAGGCCATGCGTGTGATCATCCCGCCGACCGGCAACCAGTTCATCTCCATGCTGAAGACCACGTCGATGGTCTCGGTCATCGCCGGGGCCGAGCTGCTCACCGTCGCCCAGCGCATCTACCTGGGCAACTTCGAGGTCATCGCGATGCTCATCGTGGCGTCGATCTGGTACATCGTGCTCACCACGATCGCCAGCGTCGGTCAGCACTTCATCGAGAAGCGGTTCGAGCGCGGTCACGCCGCGCTGGGGGCGCGGGTCCGCCGCAACCTGCGGCCGTTCGCGAAGGAGCCGGCATGACGGCGGGGCAGGCCGAGCCGATGGTCAAGATCCGCTCCCTGCGCAAGCGGTTCGGCGCGGTCGAGGTGCTCAAGGGCATCGACCTCGACGTCCCGCACGGCCAGGTGGTGTGCGTGGTCGGCCCGTCCGGCTCGGGCAAGTCGACGCTGCTGCGCTGCGTCAACCGGATGGAGACCATCGACTCCGGCCGGATCTGGGTGGACGGCGACCTGATGGGGTACGCCGAACGCGGTGACCGGCTGCACCTGCTGCCTCCGGCGGACCTGTGCCGGCAGCGCCGTCCCATCGGCATGGTCTTCCAGCGGTTCCACCTGTTCCCGCACCGCACCGCGATCGAGAACGTGATGGAGGGGCCGATCACCGTGCTGCGCACGTCGCGGGCCGAGGCCCGGCGGCAGGCCGAGGAGCTGCTGGAGCGGGTCGGCCTGGCCGACCGCGCCGACCACTATCCCGCCCAGCTCTCGGGCGGCCAGCAGCAACGCGTCGCGATCGCCCGCAGTCTGGCCATGCGGCCCAAGCTGATGCTGTTCGACGAGCCGACCAGCGCGCTCGACCCCGAGTTGGTCCAGGAAGTGCTCGCGGTCATGCGCGACCTCGCCGCGACCGGCATGACGATGATGGTGGTGACGCACGAGATGGGCTTCGCCCGGGAGGTCGGCGACCAGCTCGTCTTCGTCGACGGCGGTGTGATCGTGGAGCGGGGCAACCCCCGCGAGGTCCTGGCCAATCCCCGGAACGACCGTTTCCGCGCCTTCCTCGGGCAGGTGTTGTGAGCCGCTTCGACCTGCTGGTCCGCGGAGGCGTCCTGTTCGACGGTACGGCCCGGCCGGGCAGGGAGGCGGACGTCGCCGCGGACGGCGGCCGGCTGACCGTGCTCCCTCCGGGCGCCGCGGTCGACGCCGCGGAGGTGATCGACGCTCGCGGGCGGGCCGTCGCCCCCGGATTCATCGACGTGCACACGCACTCCGACGGCGTCAGCCTGCTCGGCCAGGGCGACCGGGAGCTGGTACGCGCCTCGGTGCTCCAGGGCGTGACCACGGAGATCTGCGGCAACTGCGGATCGAGCCTGTTCCCGGCGCTGCCGGAGCGGCTGGCCGCCATGCGGGCGGACGCCCGCGTGTCCTTCGGCGGCGATGTCGGCATATATGAGGACTTCGAGGGATTCGCCGAGGCGCATGCCCGGGTTCCCAGGGCCAACCACCTCTCCTCACTCGTCGGCCACGGCACGCTGCGCGCCGGAGTGCTCGGCCCCGTGGACCGGCCCGCCACGCCCGCCGAGCTGGTCGCGATGTGCGACCTCCTCGACCGTGCCCTGTCCCAGGGCGCCGCCGGGCTCTCCACCGGCCTGATCTACACCCCCGGGACGTACGCGAGCACCGACGAGGTGGTGGCGCTGGCCGCAGTCGCCGCCCGGCACGGCAAGCCGTACGTCACCCACCTGCGCGACGAGATGTCCCGGGTGGAGGAGGCGCTGGAGGAGGCCGTCGAGATCGGCCGCCGCAGCGGCGCCGCGCTGCACGTCTCGCACCACAAGACCGCCGGCCGGTACGCCTGGGGCCGCACGGAACGGACCCTGCCGAGGATCGCCGAACTGCGGGCCGCCGGAATGGACGTGACCTGCGACGTCTACCCGTACACGGCGGGGAGCACGGCGCTGGCCGCGATGCTCCCTCCGTGGGCGAACGACGGCGGCATGGCCGGGCTCACCCGGAGGCTGGGCAGCCCGGAGGAGCGCGACCGGATGCGCCGCGCCATCGCCGAGGGCGTGCCCGGCTGGGAGAACACCGTCGGCAACGGCGGCTGGGACCGGATCTCGGTCGCCTGCGCGCCCCGCCACCCGGAGACCGAGGGCAGGACCATCGCCGACCTGGCCGCGACCGCGTCGGCCGACCCCCTCGACATGGTCGCGGACCTTCTCCTCGCGGAGGGCGGCGAGGTGACGATCATCAGCCACTCCATGATCGAGGATGACGTCCGGCGGGTGCTGGCCGCGCCGTACGCGATGATCGGTTCGGACGGCGTGCCCAAGCCGGGCGGCCGGCCGCACCCGCGCTGGGCGGGGACGTTCCCCCGCGTGCTCGGGCACTACGTCCGGGAACTGGGCCTGCTCACACTGGAGAGCGCGGTGCACAAGATGACCGGGATGGCGGCGGCCAGGTTCGGCCTGACCGGGCGCGGCGTGATCCGCGACGGCGCGCACGCCGACCTCGTGGTCTTCGACCCGGACACCGTGGCGGACGGCGCCACGTTCGCCGACCCCCTGCTGCCTCCGGCCGGTGTCGACGCGGTCGTCGTCGGCGGGGAGATCGTCGTCCGTGCTGGCGTGGAGACCGGCGCGCGGCCGGGCAGGGTGCTGGCCCTGTGACGGCCTGGAAGGAACTGTGATGATCGAGGAGATCGCCGCGTCCTGCCCGGGGACGCTCGCCGTATGCGTGCCCGGCCTGCTCGGTGTGAACGAGGACGTCGAGCTCCCGCTCGCCAGCACCGGCAAGCTGCTGCTGCTCGCGGCGGTCGCCCAGGGGGTGACCGCCGGTCAGCTCGACCCGCACGAGCCGGTCGAGCTGACCGAGGACGACTACGCCCGGGGATCCGGGCTGCTGATCGGGCTGTCCGCGCGGCGGTGGACGATCGCGGACCTGGCCCTGCTCACCGCGTCGGTCAGCGACAACACCGCGACCAACGCGCTGCTGCGCAGGCTCGGCCTGGACCGGGTGGACGCGGTCGCGGCCGGGCTCGGGCTGGGCAGGACCCGGATCCTGGACCGGATCCGGGAGCCCCGGCTGCCCGTCCACCCGCCGGCCTTCGCCCTCGGCACCGCCCGTGATCTGGCCGCGCTCGCCGTCGGCCTGGACGGCGACGATCCGTGGAAGCGGCTGATGCTCGGCTGGATGGCGCACAACACCGACCGGAGCCTGGTGCCCGCGCTGCTCCCGCACGAGCCCGAGGACCGCGAGATCCCGGAGGCCGTGCCGTACCCCGGGGTGTGGGTGGCCAACAAGACGGGCACCGACGCCGGGACCCGAGCCGACGTCGGCCTTCTCGTCGGGACCCGGCGGGTCGGCTACGCCGTGCTCGCCCACGGTCCCGCGGGGCGCGAGCACGACCTGGTCCTGGCCGTCCGTGAGGCCGGCCGCGTCATCGCCGGATTCGCGCACTGACGTCGGTGCTGTCGGCGCCGACCACCGGAGGCGGCCGTCAGCGGAGCGCGATGCGCAACCGGGACGAGGCGTCGCGGAGATAGTCCAGGAAGGACCGGAGCGCGGGGTTGGGATTCGTCGGCCGGGCCGCCGCGCCGATCCTCCGGTAGAGCTTGGGCGCGTCCACCTGGCAGACCTGGATGCCGCTGGCGCCGTGCGCGCCGAGGCTCGGCACCAGCGCCACCCCCAGCCCCGCGCGCACCAGGCCGAGCGTCACCTCGTAGTGGTCGCTGCGGCACCGGATCGTCGGGCTGAACCCCTCAAGCGCGCTGGCACGTTCCAGCACCGAGACGGGGGTGTCCGTGCCGTACGTGGTGATCCACGGCTCGTCGGCCAGGTCGGCGAGGCGCACCCGGGGCCGCTGTCCCGCCGGGTGGCCGAGCGGCAGCACGAGCAACTGGGGCTCGTCGAACAGGTGGGTGACCTCCACGCCCTTGGGCGGCTTCCACGGGTCGAGCGCGTGCTCGAAGACGACCAGCACGTCCAGCGCGCCCCGCTCCACGTCGGGCAGCAGGTCGTGCGGCTGACCGAGCACGAGGTCCAGCTCGACGGCGGGATGCCGGGCGGTGAAGGTGGACAGCGCGAGCGGCAGCAGCCGGTAGCCCGCCGAGGCGAAGAACCCGATGCGGAGTTGTCCCGCGTCCGCCCTCGCCTGGGCGAGCAGGTCCTTCTCCGCGGCCTCGATGAGGTCGAGCACCTCGTGCGCCCGGGTGGCGAGCCGCCGCCCGGCCGCGGTGAGCCGCAGGCTGTGCGCGGCGCGCTCGACCAGGCCGACGCCCGCCTCCTCCTCCAGCCGGGAGAGCTGGTGGGACACGGCGGAAGGGGAGAGCCGCAGATTACGCGCGGCTCCGGCGATGCTCCCCGTCCGGTAGACCTCGAGAAGCACCCGCAGGCGGTGGCTGCTCAGCATCCACCCAGTATGGGTGCACTATCGGAGCAGCCCGACCCCGCTGAACCCGTCGACGCCCGGCAGCTTGGGCAGCGCGGGCTCGCCCTCCTCGGGGCGCCAGTCGCCGGTCGAGACCAGGCCGGGCTCCACGAGTTCGAATCCGTCGAAGAATCTCAGGATCTGGGTGCGGGTCCGGGGCGTCGCGTTGCCGGCCGAGGTCGTGGCGTACAGCTCGCGGCCCTCGCGCAGCGCCTCCTCGTCGAGGTCTCCGTAGGAGAGGTGGCTGATCACCATGGCGCTCCCGGGAGC
This sequence comes from Microtetraspora sp. AC03309, assembly GCF_020826795.1. NCBI lineage: Bacteria > Bacillati > Actinomycetota > Actinomycetes > Streptosporangiales > Streptosporangiaceae > Microtetraspora > Microtetraspora sp. AC03309. Next base: position 7,635 of record NZ_JADDIL010000062.1, read on the forward strand.
GAGCCGGTCGCGCAGGGCCGTGACCACCCGCTCGGCGATTTCGTCCTCGGGGATGAAGTGCAGCACGGCGAGCATGAGCAACCCGACCGGCCGGTCGAAGTCGAGGTGCCCCACGACCCGCGGGTCGTCGAGGACGGCCCCGGGATCGCGGAGATCGCCGTCCACGACGATGGTCTGCGCGTTGTCCTCCAGGAGGGCACGCCCGTGAGCGAGCACGATCGGGTCGTTGTCGACGTACACGACGCGGGACTCGGGGGCGGCGCGCAGCGCCACCTGGTGCACGTTCTCCTGCGTGGGCAGGCCCGCGCCGATGTCGAGGAACTGGCGGATCCCGGTCCCGGCCAGGAAGCGTACGGCACGGCTCAGGAATCGCCGGTTGGCCTGGACGCCCTCCCTGACGTTGGGCGTGAGCTCGATGACTTTCTCGGCGGCCGCCCGGTCGGCGGCGAAGTTGTCCTTGCCGCCGAGGAGATAGTCATAGATCCGGGCCACACTCGGAATGCTCGGATTGATCCCTGGGGGCGCCTGTTCCGTGCTCATCTGGTCCATCCCGCACCTGCTCGTCGTGATCCCACACGCTAGCCGATAGATCATGATTTACGCAGATAAAACTGGGATCATCGTTACATTTCGGTGAGGAGTCGCACAGCGTGAAGGATCTCGCGTCGCTGCCCGAAGGCGCCCTCCGATTCGAGGACGGCGTGCCTGTCGCCCTGCACGCCCCGAGCAGCGGGCTGACCGCCTTGCCGCCCTCCGTCGGGGAGCTGACCTCGCTGCGCCGCGTCGACCTGGACGGCAACGCGCTGACCGTCCTGCCCGCCGCCCTCGCGGAGCTGCCCCGCCTGGAGGTCCTGACGCTCTACGGCAACCGCCTCGACGCGATCCCGCAGGAGCTCGGCCGGCTCGGCTCGCTGGAGCATCTCAGTGTCGGCGGCAACGCCCTCACGTCGGTGCCCGGCACGATCTGGGGATTGACCCGCCTGCGGTCCCTCAACCTCGCGGAGAACCTGCTCACCGAGATCCCCGAAGCCGTCGGCGACCTCGTGGAACTGCGGATGCTCGACCTCGGTCACAACCGGCTCGGCGGCCTGCCCGACAGCATCGGCGACCTGCCGAACCTCACGGACTACCTCTACCTGAGCGACAACGGGTTCACGACGGCCCCGCGGTGGCTCGGGCGGCTGGACCGGCTGGACTACCTCAACCTCACCGACAACCGCCTCACGGAGCTGCCGGACGCCATCGGGGACATGGCGGCGCTGCGCGAGCTGCGGATCTACAACAACCAGATCACCAGGCTGCCGGACACGATCGGACGGCTGGGCCGCCTGCGCGAGCTGCACGCCATGAACAACCGCCTCACGGAGCTGCCCGAGTCCATCGGCGACCTGAGCGCGCTGCGTCACCTGGACCTGCGGAACAACCCGATCCGGCGGCTGCCCGACACGATCGGGAGGCTGACCCGTCTCACCCATCTCGACCTGCGCGCCACCCGGCCGCGAGAGCTGCCCGAGAGCCTGGCCGACCTGCCGTGCCTGGAGAAACTCGACCTGCGCTGGACCAAGCTCGACCGGAATCCCGCCTGGCTCGGGGATCTGCGCGATCGGGGATGCGTCGTCCTCCTGTGACGGTGACCGACGCCCGAATAAATCGGTGCAGCCCGAAATGTCGGTCCCCTAGGGTCCGCGTATGAACCACATCATGAGGGATCGGAACGTCGATCACCGCACGCTCGCGGCAGTGATCGTCAGCGTGCTCCTGTGGGCGTCCGCCTTCGTCGCGATCAGGAGCGCGGCGCACCATTTCGCTCCCGGCGCGCTGGCCCTCGGACGGCAGGCCGCGGGCTCCGTGACCCTCCTCGTCATCCTGCTGGCCCGCCGCGAGGGGTGGCCGCCCAGGGCCGCCTGGCCCGGCATCCTGGCCTCCGGGATCCTGTGGTTCGGGCTCTACATGGTCGTGCTGAACTGGGGCGAGCAGGAGGTGGACGCGGGCACCGCCGCCATGGTGGTCAACGTCGGCCCCATCCTGATCGCCCTCCTCGGCGGCTGGCTGCTCAAGGAGGGGTTCCCGCCGCGCCTCATGGCCGGCATGGCGGTGTCGTTCGCCGGGGCCGTCGTGGTGGGCGTCTCCATGTCCGGTGGAGGCCGCTCCTCCGTCCTCGGCGTCCTGCTCTGCCTGGTCGCCGCCGTGACGTACGCCGGGGGAGTCGTCTCCCAGAAGCCCGCCCTGCGGCACGCCTCCGCGCTCCAGGTGACGACCTTCGGCTGCCTCGTCGGGGCCCTGGGCTGCCTGCCGTTCGCCGGGCAGCTCGTGTCCCAAATTGGAGACGCCCCATTGCCCGCCGTACTGAACGTCGTGTACCTCGGCGTGTTCCCGACCGCGCTCGCCTTCACCACATGGGCGTACGCGCTCGCCCGTACGACGGCGGGGAACATGGGGGCGACGACCTACGTGGTGCCCGCCCTGGTCGTCCTGATGGCCTGGGCGCTCCTCGGAGAGGTTCCCGGCCCGCTGACCTTCGCCGGGGGGCTCGTCTGTCTGGTCGGCGTCGCGATTTCTCGCCGCCGATGAACATGAGTTTTCCGATATATCCGTCCCGTACGCGCAAGCCGCAATGTTTCGGCGCTCCGTATGGAACGGCCACGAGCCGTCCGGCAGGTGGAAGGAGCCGGCCAACTCCTGCGACGGCACGCTGCGGCTGACCGCGGCGTCCGGCTCCGCGCTCATGTTCCGGCTGGAGGACGTCCCGGGTCCCGGGCGACGTCGTGCTCACCCGAAAGGGCGACGCGCTCTCCTACCGCCGCACCGACGACCTCGGGATGATCGCCGACGAGGGAACCCTCACCAGGGACTCATGAACGGCGCCCCGAAGGTCGCGGCCGACATGGAGCGCATCGGCTGCGTGGCACGCCGGACCGACCCCGGCGACCAGCGGGCGCGGATGATCGAGCTGACCCTGTACGGCAGGGCCGCGGTCGAGGCGGGCCGCGCCGCTCGCGAGGCCGTGTCCGCCCGGACGCTCGGCCTTCTCGACGCGCCGGAGGAGTTCCTGGCCTCGGCGAGGAGACCGGCGCGCTGCGCGAACTCCTCGCCCGCCGGCTCCGCCCGTAGCCCGGACCGCTCGGCCGGGGTCCCGGCCAAACCCGCGGCGGTTGGGCAGGCCCAGTGAATCTCAAGGTCCCGGCACCCCGTCGCAAGATCTCACAAGCACATCGCAAGCCCCTGCGGAAAGGATCACCAGCGGGCGTCAGGACGCCAGTGGATCCGACGAAAGAAACAGGACGCAGTTGTCCTTGCTCAAGGAGGGGGTGGCCAGATGGACGGCAGAGCGAAACGCGGTGCGTGGCTGACGGCGGGGGTGGTGGCCGGGTTGCTGGTCGGTAGCGGGGGGCTCGCGGTGGCGACCGCGGCATCGGAGAGCGGGGAGATCGTCGCCTGTGCCGGCGAGGACAGTGTCCTGCGCCTGCCCAAGAGCGCTCCCCCGTCGAATGCCCCGGCCGTCAACCTGCCCGGCAGCACGCCGTCCTCGTCTGCCACGTGTGCTGATAAGGAGCAGACCCTGTCCTGGAACGCCGTCGGGCCACAGGGGCCGGCAGGACCGGCGGGACCGGCAGGACCGGAGGGACCGGGAGCCGGTGAGACCTACCAGGCCATCGGCAAGGCAGGCCTCCGCCACACGATCAAGGACCCGGCCACGCCGGAGACGGCGGCATTGATCAAGGAGGTGCCCGCAGGCTCCTACGTCCTTCATGTAGATCTGCAGATCAGGCAGCAAACTCAAGGAGAAGATCCATTCGCATTCGACGCGGAGTGCGGCGTCGAGACCCCCGCGGGGAAGGTCACGCCTTGGAATCGGGTCGCGGTGGGCGAAGGACAGGAGGGAGCCATGGCCTACACCAGGACCGTCGTCCTCGACAGCCCTGGTCCGCTGTCCTTGAAGTGCTTCGCACAGGGGAGGAGCACCGATGCTGTCGGCAAGCACGTAACCTTCTACCACCAGTCCCTGACGGCGACGCGGGTCGGCAAGATCACTGCTTACCCCTGGCCTACCTGGTGGCCTCAGTCTCAGTGAGACGGTAGACCTCGCCGTACTGCCGTGCGGTGACCGCGACGCCATCGCCTTCGACAAGGCGAGGTGCCGGCCCAGATGGGCGGCGGCGAGTACACCGAGGATGACCTGGCCCGGTCGTACGCCGACTGGGTGGAGCCGCTGAGCACCGAGGTGTTCGGGCGCCGGATCTGGACTGTTCCGCCGAACTCCCAGGGCTACCCGCTCCTGCTGGCTCTGGAGATCCTCGCCGAGTTCGGCCAACCGCGGCATCGGCTTCTCGCTCACGCCCGGCCATCCCGCGGAGTACGGCCCGCGCCGTCGGCCACCCCACACGATCTTGGGCGCTCCTCGGAGAGGTTCCCGGCCCGCTCACCTTCGCCGGGGGGCTCGTCTGTCTGGTCGGCGTCGCGATTTCTCGCCGCCGGTGAACATGAGTTTTCCGATATATCCGTCCCGTACGCGCAAGCCGCAATGTTTCGGCGCTCCGTATGGAACGGCCACGAGCCGCAAATCAAAAGACTTGTAAAGGCATCTCTCAGTACTTCGTGTCTAGCCGGTGAAAAGGCCCGGCGGCGTGTCTCCTAGATAGCCGTATTCGCCTACTGCCTTGGAGGCCGAACATGAAGAAACTGCTGTACGTGGGTGCGCTCGCGCTCGGCGTTCTGGCGACCGGCTGCGGTGCCGGCACGGACAACACCAGCGGAGCCAGCCCGGTCGCCGGTGAGGAGACGTCGCCCGGCATGTCTCCCTCGGAGATGATGACGCCGATGCCCGCGGAGACGGGCCCGGCCAAGCTCGCGGTCATGACCTCGGGCCTCGGAAAGATCGTCGTCGGCACCAACGAGCACACGGTCTACCTCTTCGAGAAGGACAAGAACGGCAAGTCGTCCTGCACGGGCGCCTGCGCGGAGGCCTGGCCTCCGGTGGTCTCGCAGGGTAAGCCCGAGGCCGGCGAGGGCATCAAGGCGAACCTGCTCGGCACGCACAAGCGCGCGGACGGCAAGATGCAGGTGACCTACAACAACCACCCGCTGTACTACTTCGCCAAGGACGAGAAGCCCGGCGACACCAAGGGCCAGAAGCTCAAGGACTTCGGCGCCGAGTGGTTCGCGGTGAGCCCGGACGGCAAGAAGGTGGGCTAGAGCCGGTGACCTCGGTTCCGAGGTTCCGGCTTCACGCGTCACCGGATCGGCCGTACGGCCGGATCACTCGTCGCCCCGGGCTCACCGCCCGGGCGGCGAGCTCTGCGGAATCGCCCTGGCCGTGTCGGGTCGGCGCCGCGGGCCCGCCCGCGGACCAGCGACCAGGGTCGAACCGCTACCCTGACCGGTGATGTATCGATTCGTGTTCACGCAGGTCCTGAGCCGCTTCGACGCGGAGGACATCCACCATCTGACCGTCAGGGCGCTCCACCTCCTGGCGGTCCTTCCCATCGCCAAGCGGGTGTTGCACCGGCGGCTGGCCCCCCGTGACGAGGCACTCCGCGTCCGCGCGTTCGGAGTGCATTTCCCCGGCCCCTTCGGTCTGGCCGCCGGATTCGACAAGAACGCCGAGGCGTTCGAGGCGCTCGCGGCCTTCGGATTCAGCCACGTCGAAGTGGGGACCATCACCGCGCGCCCCCAGCCGGGGAACCCTCGCCCGCGCCTGTTCCGGCTGGTCGGGAACCGCGCGATCATCAACAGGATGGGCTTCAACAACGCCGGAGCCCGCGCCGCCGCGGCACGGCTGCGTCGGCCGCGGGGCCTCCCCGCGGTCGTCGGCGTGAACATCGGCAAGACCAAGGTGGTGCCCGAGGAGCGGGCCGCCGAGGACTACATGGCCAGCGCCAAGGAACTCGCCCCCCTCGCCGACTACCTCGTCGTCAACGTCAGCTCGCCCAACACTCCCGGCCTGCGCAACCTCCAGGCCGTCGAGCTGCTCCGGCCCCTCCTGGAGAGCGTCAAGAGCGTGGCGGGCCGTACCCCGCTGCTCGTGAAGATCGCTCCCGATCTGGCGGACGAGGACGTCGACGCCGTGGCCGATCTGGCGGTCGAGCTCGGCCTGTCCGGCATCATCGCCACCAACACCACGATCGGGCGGCCCGGCGTCGTCAGCGACGAGGCGGGCGGCCTGTCCGGGCGCCCGCTCAAGGCGCGGTCACTGGAGGTGCTGCGCCGGCTGCACGCCCGGGTGGGAGACCGGCTGACGCTGGTCTCCGTCGGCGGCGTCGAGGACCTCGACGACGTGTGGGAGCGCATCCTGGCCGGGGCGACCCTCGTCCAGGGATACACCGGCATGATCTACGAGGGCCCGCTGTGGGCGTCGCGGATCCACCGAGGGCTCTCCCGGCGGCTTCGCCGCCACGGCTACCGCTCGATCTCCGAGGTCGTCGGGGCGGCCGACCGCGTCACCTGAGGCCCTCACGTCACGCGCGCTTGAGGCTCACGCGTCGCCTGAGACCGGGCAACCACGATCCACTGAGGCCACCGGGCGGCCGGCCGCGTCGCCGGCGCCCGGGGCCACCTGTCACATGCTCGGCCGGGTGGAGTCCGCGGTGAGCGTCAACTCGTCCAGGTGCCGCATGACGTCGTGGATCTCGATGACGCCCGGCCGATGGCGCCGCGCCCCGCCGCCGCGCTGCCACGGCCGGGGCCCCTCCAGCGGGCGGTACTCCACGCCGAAGGCGTCCAGCCGCTCCAGATGGCGGGCCAGGCGGTCCGGGAACGACGACGGCGCCGGCCCTCCGGTCCACCCGATCTCGGCGGCGGCGCAGCCCCGCGGCCAGGCGCGGTAGTCGAGCGTCCGGCCGTCGGGGATGCGCTCGCTCCAGAGCTGGAACTGCAGGCCGGCGACCCGGGCGCGCTCCGCGTCGTCCCACGTCGCGGGGGCGGGCTCGAACGCCGCCACGTCCGCGACCGTGATGGTCTCGCCGATGGCCAGCGGCTCCTCGGCCGAGGCCGCCTCGGCGTAGTCGAAGTACATCGGGAAGACCGGCGTCGCGACCACCTCGTGCCCGGCGGCCGCCGCGCGCCGGGCCACCCCGGCGCCCCGCCACGGCATGACCAGCGTGTCCTCGCGCAACATCCCGCTGACGAACGCCTCGTCCCAGACGACGGCCCGGCTGCCGCGCTCGGCCAGCAGGTCGGCCAACCGGCGCAGGAACCAGGCGTGCAGGTCGGCGGTCGAGCCGAGGCCCAGTTCCGCCTGGTAGGCCGTGATCTCGGCAGACGCCGCCCAGGCGTCCAGCACGCACTCGTCCCCGCCGATGTGCAGGTACGGCACGGTGCCCAGGGCGTCGATGATCTCGTCGAAGACCGTGGCCAGGAAGTCCACGGTGGCAGGGAGCGGCGAGAGGATCGCGGGGGAGATGCCCCAGCGGTCCAGCACCCGGTGCGCCTCGCCCGGCGTCGCCCCCAGCGACGGGTACGCCGCCAGGATGGCCGACGCGTGCCCCGGCACGTCGATCTCGGGGACCACGGTGACCGCCCTGGCCCGCGCGTACGCGCCGATCTCGGACAGGTCCCGCAGCGTGTAGTAGCCGCCGTGCGGTACGCCGTCGTAGGTGGGCTCCTCCCCGTAGAAGCTGGTGACCGTCTGGGACCGGTGCGCGCCCACTTCGTGCAGCAGCGGGAAGGCCCGGCTCTCCAGCCGCCACCCCTGGTCGTCCACCAGGTGCAGGTGGAGTCGATTCAGCTTGTGCAGGGCGAGCAGATCGATCATCCGCAGCACTTCCCGCTTCGGCAGGAAATTTCGGGACACGTCGAGATGCGCCCCGCGCCAGGAGAAGGCGGGGGAGTCCTCGATCCGCCCGCAGGGCACCCGCCACTCCGTTCCCGGAAGCGGGACCGACCGGAACGCCTCCACGGGCAGCAGTTGCCGCAGGCTCTGCCCCGCGTAGAACGCCCCCGCCGGGTCGGCGGCCGCGATCCGCACCTCGTCAGGCGTGATCGCGAGTGTGTACGCCTCTGCGCCCAGGCCCGGGTCCCGCGTCACCCGCACCGCCGCCGACGCGTCCCCACGCCCGAGATCGAGGACCGCGAGCGCGAGCCGTACGGGATCGACCAGGTCGGCGGGACCCGACACGGCGGCCCCGGGAGCGAACGCGAACGATCCGGGAGCGGTCTCGGCCAGCCGTGGGCGAGGAAGAAGCTGATCCATGCCTAGATCATGCCAAATCGCCCATCCCGCGCCCATGAGCCGGGAGCGACAGGATCAGGACAGGTAGTTCGTGACGCCCTTGGCCAGCGAGTCCGCCGCCTGCTGGCGGAACGTGGCGCTCTTCATCCGGGCCGCGTCGCCCGCGTTGCGCATGTTCCCGACCTCGATGAAGACCTTCGGAACGCTCGAGAGGTTCAGCCCGCCGAGGTCGTTCCTGAAGTCCAGCGCGTTCTTCCCGATGTAGGTCGAGTACGCCTGGCCGGTCCCCGCGCGGAACGCGTTCCGGACCGCGATGCCGAGCTTCCGCGAGTCGTTCACCACGGGATCCACCGGCCCGTCGATCTTCTTGGGCATGATGATGTGGAACCCGTGGCCGCTCGCGGGCGCCCCGTCGCCGTGAATCGAGATCGCCGCGTCGGCCTTGGCCTGGTTGCCGATCGCCGCGCGCTGGGTGATGCACGGGCCGACGCTGGTGTTGTTCTTGCGGGTCAGCTTGACCGTCGCCCCTTCGGCCCGCAGCACCTTGGCCAGGCGGGTCGAGACGTCCCACGTGAAGGCCGCCTCGCTGTACCCGTCGTTGGTCGCGGTGCCCGTCGTGTCGCAGGGCTTGCGCTTGGTGAGGACGTTCACCTGCTTGTTGATGACCTCAGGATGCTTGTAGTTGCCGCCGTTGTGACCGGGATCGATCACAATGACCTTGCCCGCGAGAGGCTTCCCCGGCGGACTGGGCGCCGCGGCGACCGGCTCGGACACCTGCCCGGCGGTGATGGCGGCACCGGCCGTACGGCTCTGCGGCGCGGCGGCGGGGGCCGCACCGGCCTGGTCGGCGACGGTCGAGCCCGCCGTGCCACCGCACGCGGCGACTCCCAGCCCGGACAAGGCCAGAATCGTTGCGGTAAGTGGTCGTCTGATCACGCTCGGATCCCTTCGCAGAAGTCAGCTCACCAACTTACGCGAGCGCCGGCGTGACGAGACCGTTATGTCGGTGATATGCCGTGAAAGGGATCACCAGGCGGGCTCGGCGACCTCCTGCTTCTCCAGGAGGGCGGCCAGCTCGCGGGCGTCCTCCGCGTCCAGCCCGAGGACCACCCGGGGACGCCCCCACGGATGGTCGATCGAGTGGGCGACGTAGCTGGCCACGGACTCGCCGCCCACGTCGCCGCTCCGCCCTCGTGTCTCCAGCCAGTGCGCCCAGGCCCGCTCCAGCTCGGCAGCGGCCCGCTGCGCGCAGGAGACCAGTTCCGGATCACGCATGAATCCCCCCGTTGTCGCCTTTCCGGCCGCCCACCGAGCGACCCGCCGGGGGTCGGCGTCATGCGCAGAGTCAACACCCTCCGCGCGTCGGCGCCACGCCGGTTGACCTAGCTTTGGACATTGCTTGGAGCGGGCCCGGTGCTGTGCCGTACGACGATCTGAGGCGTGACCTCGCGCAGCCGGCCGACCTTGCCCGGTTCGGTGATGCGCTCGCTCAGCAGGGCCGCCGCGGACCGGCCCATGGCCCGGCGCGGCTGGTCGACGCTGGTCAGCGACACGTGGTTCACCGCGGCCAGATGGGTGTTGTCGTATCCGACGACGGACAGGTCCTCCGGAACCCGCAGGCCGAGCTCGCTGGCGGCCGTGAGCACGCCCATGGCGACGATGTCGTTGGCGGCGAAGACGGCGGTGGGCCGAGGTTCGCGCTCCAGCAGAGCCCTCGCCGCCCGCCGTCCGCCCTCCTCGGTGAAGTCACCGTGCTCCACCATGATGTACGGCGCGAGCGCGTGGCGGCGCATGGCCACCAGGTAGCCCTCGCAGCGGCATCTGGCCGCCGAGGAGGGCGTGCCCTCGATGTGCGCGATGCGCCGGTGTCCCAGTTCGACCAGGTGGTCGACCGCGAGCCTGGCGCCGAGCTGGTCGTCGTCGACGACGATGTCCACGCCGTCGAGTTCGACGTCGCGCTCGCCCACCACCACGGTCGGCGTGTAGGCGGCGGCCTCGGCGAGGGTGTTGCTGGACGGGGCCACGCCCAGCAGGACGAGGCCGTCCACGCGCAGCTCCAGGAATGCCTCCACGGCCTCGTCCTCGAACGCCGGATCCCAGCGCCCGCTGCCGATCAGCAGCCGGAGGCCGTCGCCGTGCAGGCTCTCCTGCAGGCCGTCGAGGAACTCGGCGTAGAACGGGTTGTGCAGATCGGCGACCAGGGCGCCGACGAGATGGGTACGGCCCTCGACGAGGCTGCGCGCCACGGCGTTCGGGCGGTAGCCGAGCTCCCGGGCGGCCTGTAACACCGCTTCCCTGCGATGTTCGCTGACGTGCGGCGATCCCCGGAGCACGAGCGAGACCAGCGACTTCGAGACGCCGGCACGCTCGGCCACGTTTCGGATCGTCGGCCGTGGCCGCGGGCTGAAGCCATCGGGCAGTCCGGGGTCGGGTACGGACACCTCGATGTCGTGCCGGGCGGTGGTCTGTATGGACGGTCCTGACATGGTTCTCCCCACGATGCGCGGACGTGCACCTGACAGACCAAACGATCGAGAGGCCGGAAGGGTACGGGTTTCTCGCTGTAACGCGCGTACTTCCCTTTTGCTCCGGCCCCGCGGGCGGACCGGGCACGCCGCCGCGACGGCCTGTCATTCATGATCAAATCGAGTGATCGTCACCGCCGTGCTCCGCTAGTCTGCGGAGTGTGGGCGTGATTTCCCAGGCCGAAAAGAACCAGAAAGTCCCGGACAGGGTGGGTACACGACCGGCGCGTCGCCGGCTCAGCGTCGATCGGCGCCGTGAGGAGCTCATCACCGCCGCGCTGGAGTTGTTCAGCAGGCACGAGGCCGAAGACGTCTCGATCGACGATGTGGCCACCGCCGCGGGGGCCTCGCGAGCGCTGGTGTACCACTACTTCGGCGGCAAACAGGAGCTCTACGCCGCGTCGCTGCGCAGCGCGGCAGAGGAACTGGAGGCCCGGCTCCGCCCCGAGGGCGCGGAACGGCCCCTGGAACGGCTCTCTCAGGGACTGAGCCGATACTTCGACTTCGTCGAGGAGCACGCGGCCGGCTTCGCGGCGCTGCTCAAGGGGGGTCCCGCCAACAGAGCGGGCGAGGTCGGTGAGATCGTCGAGAGCGTACGGCGGCGCCTGCTCCGACTGATCACGGACGAGATGCGGGTCGCCGACCCGGGCCCGGTGCTGCGGATCACGCTCCGGTCGTGGATCGCCTCGGTGGAGACCGCGGGGCTCGACTGGCTGGAGCACCGCGACATGGAGCGGGCCGAGCTGGAACGCATGCTGGTGGACCACATGGTCGCCCTGCTGGAAGTCGCCGGGCGGCACGACCACCGCGTACGGGAGCTCATCGAGATGGGGCCGGCGTCCTAGGTGGTGCCGGTGGGTGCCTGCCGGGGACGAAGGCGCCGGGCGGGCGGCGCCGATACGGCACCTCCCGTGACCCGTATCGGCCACGGGTGAGTGGTGCCGTGATGGACGCGCTCACATCGCTGGCGTGTCTGACGCGAGCGCGCCGTCTCCCCCCTCGACTGGCGGACGACGCCCGACCCCTACTCGGAGCGCTGCTGCGGAATCCCCGCCAGCAGCGCCCGGACCTCGGTCTCCCGGTAGCGGCGGTGCCCCCCGAGGGTGCGGATGGACGTCAACTTGCCCGCCTTCGCCCACCGAGTGACGGTCTTGGGGTCGACGCGGAACATGGTGGCGACCTCCGCCGGGGTGAGCAGTGGCTCGGCCTCGGGTGTACGAGCTGACATGTGTGCGGCCTCTCCTCCGTGTGGACCGGCGACAGCGATCCTGCGACTTATCTTGGCGCTTGTCACGGATGTCCCCCAATGATCCATAAGTGCGGTTTCGTGGATCATTTTCGGTATCACCCGATGTGACCATACAGCCACGTAATGCGATTGGCGAGCCCTTAGGGAGCAACGCCCCGACCACGTGGTGATGTCACGCTCGGTGATTCTAGCGACACGCTTCGTGGTATCGCAGTGAAAACGGCAAACTACTCAGTTCGCAGATGTGAGATCGAACATCCCATGACCTAATAGTGCAGGTCGGGGGTGGCGATATGGGCTTTAGTTGGCAGACTGGAGAGCCTGGATCGACCTCCATCGGAGGACGACACGCTGGTACATCGCGAAAGCAAGTTCTTCCTGACCGTTGTCCAAACCGGTGAGCGCGGCGGCCAGCTCGGCGACCGACTGGTCGGCCTCCAGCGTCTCGTCGTCCATGAGGTGGACCAGCCCGCCGTAGTCCAACTCCACCAGCGAGTGGGGGTGGAACTCCTCCAGCCACCTGCCGATCTCTTCGAACTCGCCGAGAGCGGCCGTGTCCGGGGCGTGCCGTTTGATCACCCCGAGAGCCCTGGCCACCCGCCGGCGGGCCTGCGCCATCGACGTGACGTACAGCATGTTGCGCGCGGGGGCGGCCACGGCCTGCGCGCCCGGGTCGCCGCTCTCGGGCGTCTCCCCGCCGAGCACGAGCCACCGCTCCGTCGAGTCGAAGGGGACGAACCACGCCGTCGGCACGTGCCAGGTGCTGGTCTGGATGTACGTGCGCAACGACGTGCCGGCCCGCTTGAAACGATCGAAGTCGTCGGCGGTCCGCTCGGCGATCGCCCGCGGCACGAACCGGTCGGCCAGTTTCACCGGCGTGCCGCCGCGGAACGAGGCGAACGCCAGCCAGGACCGCAGCCTGGTCTGCCAGGGGCAGACGTAGAGGACGTCCTCCACTCTGCGCAGGTAGGCGTTGGGGCTCTCCTGCTCCGGAGCGGGCGACGGGGGAACCCGGAGGAGCCTGTGTACGGCCTCGCCGTGCTCGACGCGCAAGGCCCCCGCCCGGCGCGGCCGGTCCCGGGACTCGGCGTATGCGGTCCAGATTCTCTGATCCCGGGGGGAGAAAGCGGCCAGCGGCTCATAGACGCGGAGGTAGGCGGCATAGGGCAGCACACCTGAATCGTGCCATGAGGCCGGGGAACATGGGAGAGCCGTCTCGGCTTTTCATGATCGTACAGCTCGGCGTGGTTAGGCTGAGAGCGGCCCGCTCGCGAACTCCGGCGCCGCCTTACCCGGCGCGACGCCGAGCCCCCTGGGCGGGCCTGCGGATCCGCCGCGACGAGGCGGCGGACAGAGGCGGTCAGGAGTCACCACCGTGATCGACGTCTTCGGGCTCTCCCACAAGGACAGCAGGCCCATCAACGTCACGACCGGCGCGGACCGGAACGAGTCCACGACGGAATCCCCCACCAGGCGAGGCCCGCGACACGAGCAGGTCGTGTTCTGCTCGGACGAGCGCAGCGGCCTCTACGCGATCATCGCCATCTACAGCACCGCCCTCGGTCCCGGGCTGGGCGGCACCCGGTTCTACCCCTACGAGAGCGAGCAGGCGGCGCTCGTCGACGTGCTCAACCTCTCCCGCGCCATGGCGTACAAGAACGCCCTCGCCGGGCTCGACCACGGCGGCGGCAAGGCCGTGATCATCGGTGACCCGTCCACGGACAAGACCGAGGCGCTCCTTCGGGCGTACGGGCGGTTCGTCGAGTCGCTCGGCGGCCGCTACTACACCGCCTGCGACGTGGGCACCTACAGCGAGGACATGGACGTCGTCGCACGCGAGTCGTCGTACGTGACCGGCCGAACCCCGGCGCACGGCGGGGCGGGCGATTCCTCGATCCTCACCGCGTTCGGTGTCTTCCAGGGCATGCGCGCCGCCGCCGAGCACACCTACGGCACGCCCACGCTGCGCGGCCGGCGGGTCGGTGTCGAGGGAGTCGGCAAGGTGGGCCGCCGGCTCGTCGACCACCTGATCGAGGACGGCGCCGAGGTGGTGGTCTGCGACGTCAACGAGGAGGCCGTCGACCTCGTACGGCGGCGCCATCCGGCCGCGGACGTGGTCGCGGACGCCGCGACGCTGATCGCGTCCGACATCGACGTCTACGCGCCCTGCGCGCTCGGTGGCGCGCTGAACGACGCGACGGTCCCGCTCCTGCGCGCGGGGATCGTCTGCGGCGGTGCCAACAACCAGCTCGCCCACGCCGGGGTCGGAAAGCAGCTGGTGGAACGCGGCATCCTGTACGCCCCGGACTATGTGGTGAACTCCGGTGGAGTCATCCAGGTGGCCGACGAAATCGAGGGTTTCAACATGGAGCGGGCCAGGGCAAGGGCGGCTCAGATCTTCGACACGACCGCGAAAATCTTCGCCCTGGCCGCCGACGAAGGCGTTCCGCCGGCAGCGGCAGCCGATAGGCTGGCCGAGCGCAGAATGTCGGAAGTCGGGCGGCTTAGGGGCATCTGGCTCCGCCGCTGACCATCGACGCCCATACGACGTACCGAGCGGCGCGCAAAACAGGTACGGTTATAGGCGAACGAGAGACTGGCGCCTAAAGTCAGGTGGCGCCAGTGCGCGGTGCGTTAGCGACGAGGGGTCCGGTGCGACCCCGCATGAGGGGGTCGAGCCAATGGGGCGCGGCCGAGCCAAGGCCAAGCAGGTCAAGGTCGCCCGCCAGCTGAAGTACAACAGCGGCGGCACTGATCTTGAGCGTCTGCGCGCGGAGCTCGGAGTCGTGGACGAGGGCGATTCCGGCCACAGTGACGAGCAAGACCCTTACGACGAGCTGGCTGATCGGTACGCCGATTACGCCGTCGACGATGACGAGGGCGACGGCAAAGACTCGTCCCGACGCCGTTAGCCGTTCCTGACAGCGGGCGAGGTGACACCACCCGGCGATGGCCAGACCACGCCGGGTGACTTCACGTTGTCAAGGGTCCGATCGAGCGCCCCGGTGATGCCGGGGCGCCTTTTGGCGTGTACGGCACGTCGCCGGTGCGTGAAGGACCGCCTGGCCAGGCGCGGCGCCTGACCAGGAACGGGCTTCACCGGGTTCGGCTGTTTCAGGGCTCGGCGGCTTCAGCGGTACCGCGCGGCGCCGGTGCCGGGGACGACCTCTCCGAGCACCCAGGCGGGCACGCCCCGCTCGGTGAGCACGGCCACCGCCCGGTCGGCCTGATCGGCGGGAACGACGGCGCACATCCCCACGCCGAGGTTGAACGTCCGGTCCATCTCGGCCTGAGCCACGCCGCCGTGTCCGGCGAGCACCTCGAAGATCGCGGGCGGGGTCCACGAACCCCGGTCCAGCACGGCGTCGGCCGTACCGGGCAGGGACCGGGCGAGGTTGGCCTCCAGGCCGCCGCCGGTGATGTGCGCGAAGGCGTGCACCTCGACCTCCCGGATCAGCGCGAGGCAGTCCAGGGAGTAGATGCGGGTGGGTTCGAGCAGCTCCTCGCCGAGCGTGCGGGACAGCTCGGGAAGCTGCCGCTCAAGGTCCAGGCCGGCGGTCTTGATGACATGCCTGACCAGGGAGTATCCGTTGGAGTGCACTCCGCTCGACGCCAGGGCGAGCACCACGTCGCCGGGCCGTACACGGTCCGGGCCGAGCAGCTCGTCCGCTTCGACGACGCCCGTGCCCGCACCGGCCAGGTCGTACTCGTCGGGGCCCATGGCTCCCGGGTGCTCGGCCGTCTCGCCGCCGACGAGCGCGCAGCCCGCGAGTCGGCACCCCTCCGCCACGCCGCCCACGATGTCGGCGATGCGCTCGGGCACCACCTTGCCGCAGGCGATGTAGTCGGTCATGAACAGCGGCTCGGCGCCGCACACGACCAGGTCGTCGACGACCATGCCGACGAGGTCGATGCCGATCGTGTCGTGCTTGCCGAGGCGCTGCGCCAGCATGACCTTGGTGCCGACGCCGTCCGTGGACGTCGCCAGGAGCGGACGGCGGTAGCGCAGGAAGGCCGAGGCGTCGAACAACCCGGCGAACCCGCTGGCGTCGTCCACCACCTCGGGACGCCGGGACCGGGCGACCCGGGACTTCATCAGCTCGACGGCCCGGTCACCCGCCTCGATGTCCACACCCGCGGCGGCGTAGCTGGTCATGTGTTCCCCTTCGTCAATCGTGCCCGGCCGTTCTTCCGGCGACCGGTCACAGCTGCCCTTCCAGGACGTACTTGCCGACCTGGTCCTGGTCGATCGCGATGGGGTACTCGCCGGTGAAGCAGGCGCGGCAGAGCCGCTCAGCCGGGATCGTGGTCGCCTGGGTCAGCCCCTCAAGGGAGATGTAGCCGAGAGAGTCGGCGCCCAAGGAGGCGCGGATCTCCTCCACGGACAGCGACCCGGCGATCAGCTCCGCCCGGGTGGCGAAGTCGATGCCGTAGAAGCACGGCCATGCGACCGGCGGCGAGGAGATCCGCACGTGGACCTCCGTGGCGCCCGCCTCGCGCAGCATCTTGACGATGGCCCGCTGGGTGTTGCCGCGCACGATCGAGTCGTCGACCACGATCAGCCGCTTGCCCTGGATGACCTCGCGCAGCGGGTTCAGCTTGAGGCGGATGCCGAGCTGGCGGATGGTCTGCGACGGCTGGATGAAGGTCCGGCCGACGTAGGAGTTCTTCACCAGGCCCTGGCCGTACGGGATGCCGCTCTGCTCGGCGTAACCGATGGCCGCGGGGGTGCCGGACTCCGGCGTGGGAATGACGAGGTCGGCGTCGACCGGGTGTTCGCGGGCCAGCTGGCGGCCCACCTCGACCCGGGTCGCCTGTACGCCACGGCCGGCGATCGTGGTGTCCGGCCGGGCGAGGTAGACGTACTCGAACAGGCAGCCCTTCGGCGCGGCGGCGGCGAAGCGGCGGGAACGGACCCCGCGCTCGTCGATCGTCAGCAGCTCACCGGGCTCGATCTCGCGGACGAACGTGGCGCCGACGATGTCCAGCGCGGCGGTCTCGGACGCGACCACCCATCCGCGCTCAAGCCGGCCGAGGACCAGCGGCCTGATGCCCTGCGGATCGCGAGCGGCGAACAGGGTCGTCTCGTTCATCCAGACCAGGGAGTAGGCGCCCTTGACCTGGGGAAGCAGCTCGGCGGCCGCCTCCTCGATCGACTGCGCGCGATCCTGCGCCAGCAGCGCCGTCAACACCTCGGTGTCCGTCGTCGCCCTGATGACGTCCGGCGGGAGCCGCAGCGAGAGCTCCCCGGTGTTGATCAGGTTGCCGTTGTGGGCGAGCGCGAGGCCCCCCTGGTCGGTCGAGCTCAGCGTGGGCTGGGCGTTCTCCCAGACGCTCGATCCGGTCGTGGAGTAACGGCAGTGCCCGATCGCCACGTGACCGCGGAGGGTTCCGAGGATGGACTCGTCGAAGACCTGGGACACCAGGCCCATGTCCTTGTAGACGAGGATGCGGCTGCCCTCGCTGACCGCGATGCCCGCGGACTCCTGCCCGCGGTGCTGCAGCGCGTACAGCCCGTAATAGGTGAGTTTGGAGACATCTTCCCCGGGGGCCCACACGCCGAACACGCCACAGGCGTCCTTGGGTGCGCGATCCAGGGAATCGAGGTCATGGCTCAGTCGGCCGTCGCCTTTCAGCACATGCTTGAGTCTATTTCGGCCTTCTCCCTGCTCGCGCACGCGGGTACGGAAAGTCTCGGGGAAACGATCGACTGGGCTTTGCCGTGTCGCCCGGGTTGCGCCGCCGCCCTCCGGGAGAGCCTTGGGTCTCCGGCATGCCCAACTCTGGTCCGGGAGAGAGCGACCGTGACGACACCTGAGAACCCCGCGTGGGAGCCCGCGCGCGACCAGCGGCCCGAAAACGAGACCCGCCCGGACGAGCAGAGGCTGGTCCTTCCAGTGAACTCCTGGGACGAACCCGATCTTGAAGGATCCTGGTGGGAGCCCTCCGGATACCGGGAGCCCACCCCGGCCCAGCCCGGCGAAAACCGGCCGTCAGCTTTCGGCGAAATCGCCGGCGAAGCGTCGCGTACGGACGACCGGCCGGTCTCCACCCCGGGCGCGGGTGACCTGAGTGGCACCGCTGGCTGGGGGGACCGGAGTGACCGGCGCCGCGCCGAGCCGGGCGAGCCGGACCTCGGCGAGTGGACCGACTGCGGATTCTCCGACGATCTCGCGGCGACGGACCCCGGCTACCGGTCGTGGGCGGAGCCGGAGACCACCTGGGAGAGCCTCAAGGCGTGGGCGGCACAGGATCCACTGGCGAGCGACTACCCTCCTGTCGCCCGCACGACCCCGTCTTCTGAGCGTCCGGTGACGGACCCCGGCGGGGAGGGAGGGGCGGCAAGCGTGCCACCGACGGCCATCCCGTCCCAGATCCCGCCCTCGCACGTTCCGCCGTCCCAGATCCCGCCTTCGCACGTTCCGCCGTCCCAGATCCCGCCTTCGCACGTTCCGCCGCCGCAGGCTCCGCCGTCCCCGTCGGCGTCTCCGGGGTTGTCGCAGGCGCCTTCGCACATTCCGTCGCAGGCCGGCCCGCAGGGACCGGGGGCGTACCCCGAGTCCTCGGCCGACTCCTCCACGGGATCGTGGAGCGACCCGTACGCGGGACCCCAGACCGGTGCGCACACGACTCACTATCCGGGAGCTCACTCGGGCCCCCAGACAGGTCCGTACGCGAGCGCGCCCATGGACGCTCAGCGGGTTTCCCCCACCGGCTCCGACGATTACACGGTGGCCTATCCGTCCGACATCCCGACGCCGGTGCCTCTGAGCGGATGGGCTCCACCCGTCTCGCCGGGCCCGTTCACGCCGCCGCTCCCGGCGCCCCCGGCGCCTCCCACGCCGCCGACACCACCGACTCCGCCGCGCTCGGAGTCGCCGATCGTCTCCGCGGGCGGCTCCGGGGTGCTCCGTGACACGGACGCCTTCCAGAGCGTCGCCCAGGGGCGGCCGCCGACGACGAGCCCCGTCACCGGGGCGGACTCCGCGATCTGCGAACACTGCGGGATGCCGCAAGGGACCACGCGGTTCCCAGGAGTCACTCCCGGGGCAGCCGAGGTCGCCGCGACGACCGGGCCCCTCGCCCAACTGGGGCTGTCCGCCGGAGAGGACCGGGCCACCGGCAACGGCGCCGGCTCCAACGGCGGAGGCCACGTACAGGTGCTCAGGACGAGCACCCAGGACGAGCCGGTCAACTGGGGAGACGGCGGGGAGGACTACGTCCGGGTCTACGGAAAGGACTCGGGCACTGAGGGCCCGGAAGAGCCGCAGGGCCGTCCGGGCGAGCCCGGCGAGGGAGTTCCGGGCGCTCCGCGACAGCCCGAGGAGGGCCGGCCCTCCCCGGAACGCTTCGGCGACCGGATCCCTCCCGGCAACGGCGGGAACCTCGCGGCTGACGGGGGCGGGCAGCCGCCCTCGGGCGACCGGCCGGTCTATCCCGGCGAGCCGGGAAGGTACGGCGGCGGCCCCGGGTACTACCAGCAGCCGCCGAAGCGGGGCGGCGGGCTGGGCACGGCCGCGATGGTGCTCGGCATCGTCAGCATCGTCCTGCTGTTCGTCTGCGGCATCGGTACGGTCACCGCGGTCGTGGGCGTGATCCTCGGCGTCGTCGCGCTCGCGACCGGCTCCAGCAAGAGCCGCGCCGTCACGGGCATCGTCCTCAGCGTCGTGACGCTCGTCCTCGCCGCCGTGTTGGGGGTCGTGTTCTACAACTGGTTCCAGGCCAAGGGGCTTGGCGAGTGTTTCGACATCAGGACGCATCCCACCCAGGCGTCGACCCAGCGCTGCATCGAGGAGAAGCTGAGCGGGTCCGCCCTCTCCGGCGTCACCCCGCTGACGCGCCCCTGACACACGGAAGACCCCGCCTGGCGTCGATCGCGGGCGGGGCCGGGGCGATCACGGGCCCGGGGAGCCCCCGGATCAGGGAAGCGGGAGGTAACCGGACAGGTCGGCGCGCGACCCGCTGGCGGCGATCCGGCCCGAGGCCAGCGCGGTGTCCCAGGAGACGCGACCGGTGGCGAGCTCCAGCCAGGTGCGCGGATCGGTCTCGATGACGTTCGGAGGGGTGCCCCGCGTGTGGCGCGGCCCCTCGACGCACTGCACCGCCGCGTACGGCGGAACCCGCACCTCAACCGTTCGGCCCGGAGCGAGCGCGGCCAGCTCGTCGAGCAGGTGCCGTACGGCGAAGCGCGCGGTGTCCCGAAGAGGGGTGAGGCCGCCCGCGTACGCCCCGAGCACGGCCGCCACGCAGGCTCCGGGAGCGGCCGAGTCGGGTCCGGCGAACGGAGGCTCCCCCAGGGCCGAGAGCTGGGCGTCGAGGGCGGCACGGACCTTCGCTGGGTCGAGTTTGCGCGGCGGCATCCGCCCATTCTCCCCGCACCGGCTGCGACCGGCCTCCTTGCACCGGTCGTGACCGCTCTTCCCACGCTGGCCGCGACCGGTCCTGCCGCACCGGTCGTGACCGCCTCCCTGGGTCGGTCGTCGGATGGGGGCGCGCGCGTAGGGGTTCATCAGTTGGGTAACTGGGGTTCACCTCGGGTTCGAGCGGCAGCCGTACCTTCCGACGGAGAGCCATCCCGAGTGCTCGACTACCGCTCGAAACCCCCATGGAGGAGCTGTGGCGAATCCGTCGCCGCGCCGGGTCCTTCCGCTGCTCGACGCCCCGCACAAGGGTGGCCGCAGCGCGATGACCTGCCGTTTCCGTTGTGGCAACGCCTGCGATCACGACGTGCCGAACACCACCGACAACGAATATTTCGGCGACCTCGCCGCGGCCGCCGTCTCGCGCCGTGGCGCGCTGAGGGCGGGCGCGCTCGGCGCCCTGGTCGTCACGGCGGGCGCGGCCGGCATGGCGGCGGCGGTACCGGCCGCGGCGGAGCCCGACGCCTCGGCGGCGGCCTTCGGAAAGCACGGCAAGCCGGGGAAGGGCGGGCTGGCGTTCACCCCCGTCGTCCCGAACACCCAGGACGCCCTTGTCGTGGCCGACGGTTACGAGTCCTCCGTGGTCGTGCGCTGGGGAGACCCGGTGACGGAGGACGCGCCCGCGTTCGACTTCGACAACCAGACCGCCGAGGCGCAGGCCAGGCAGTTCGGTTACAACTGTGACTACGTGACGTTCTTCCCGCTCGGCCCGAACCGGGGCCTGCTGTGGGTGAACCACGAGTACACCAACGAGGCGTTGATGTTCCGCGGCTACACCGACGGTGGCGCCGCGCCGGTCGAGCAGATCAAGATCGCGCTGGCCGCCCACGGCGGATCGGTCGTGGAGATCCGCAAGAACGGCTCCTCCGGACGCTGGGAACTGGTCACCAAGGGCCGCCGTCGCTACAACCGGCGGATCACCGCCCAGACGCGCTTCACCATCAGCGGCCCCGCCGCCGGAGGCGACCTGCTGAAGACCGCGGCCGACCCGTCCGGCCAGACCGTGTACGGCATGCTCAACAACTGCTCGGGCGGCACGACGCCGTGGGGCACCGTTCTCACCTGCGAGGAGAACTGGAATCAGTACTTCGTCGGTGCCAACGGCGTGCCCGAGGAGCAGAAGCCGTACCTGACGAGGTACGGGCTGAGCACCACCAGCGCGATCCCCAGCGGCAGCCGGCGGTTCGACCGCGTCGAGGAGCGCTTCGACCTGGCCAAGCACCCGCACGAGGTCAACAGGTTCGGCTGGGTCGTGGAGATCGACCCGTTCGACCCGAACTCGACTCCGGTGAAGCGGACCGCCCTGGGACGTTTCGCGCACGAGGCCGCGACCACGACCCTGGCGAAGGACGGCCGGCTGGTCGTCTACATGGGCGACGACGGCCGCTTCGAGTACCTCTACAAGTTCGTGTCCACGAAGCGGTACATCCACGGCTTCGACCGGCACAACCGGAGCCTGCTCGACGAGGGGACGCTCTACGTCGCGAAGTTCACGGGGGACAGCCCCGCGGCCGAGATCGACGGCTCCGGCAAGCTGCCGTCCGACGGCGCCTTCGACGGCTCGGGCACGTGGATCCCGCTGGTGACCGGCTCGACGTCGCACGTGCCGGGCATGACGGCCGAGGAGGTGCTCGTCTACACGCGGCTCGCGGCCGACAAGGTCGGCGCGACCAAGATGGACCGGCCGGAGGACGTCGAGCGCAGCCCGGTGACCGGGGCGGTCTACGTCGTGCTGACCAACAACAGCAACCGCGCGGCGGCCAACGTCGATGAGGCCAACCCCCGGATCGGCAACAAGCACGGGCACATCATCGAGATCGTGGAGGCGGGTGACGACGCGGGGCGTACCACGTTCGCCTGGTCGGTCCCCCTGGTCTGCGGCGACCCCAAGGACCCGGGGACGTACTTCGCCGGGTTCGACAAGACGCAGGTCTCGCCGATCTCGTGCCCGGACAACATCACCTTCGATGCGGAGGGCAACCTCTGGATCTCCACTGACGGCAACGCGCTGGCCGCGAACGACGGCCTGTTCGCGATGCCGCTGCGCGGGTCGGACCGCGGCCACGTGCGGCAGTTCCTCACGGTTCCGTTCGGCGCGGAGACCTGCGGCCCGCTGATCAGCCCCGACCAGCGCAGCGTCTTCGTCGCCGTGCAGCACCCCGGTGAGATCAACGGCGCGACTCCGGACAACCCGTCCAGCAGGTGGCCCGACGGGACGCAGCCGCGTCCGTCCGTCGTGGTGAGCTGGCACAAGCAGGGCAAGAAGATCGGTTCCTGACGGCGGTCCTCCGTACGGCCGGCGCGGCGCGGCGCCGGCCGTACGGGTTTCCGGGCTCGCTCGTACGGGGTCAGCCGACGGGCTCGGCGACGGGGGCCTCGACCGGCGCCGGTGCCGGCGCGGTACGGCGGGTGCGCAGGGAGTAGAGGCTGACCGGCACGCCGACCAGGATGATCGCCGCGGCGATGAGCAGGGTGAAACGGTACGCCTCCAGGAAGGTGTGCATGGGCGCCCCGGTCAGGGAGCTCTGCCGGTTGGTCATGATCGCCCCGAGGATCGTGATGCCGAGCAGCCCGAACACCTCGCGGGAGACGTTCAGCACGCCTGAGGCCACTCCGGCCCGGTCGGCGGGCATGACGTTCAGGACGACGTTGGTCAGCGGCACGAGCAGCCCCGCGCCCGCGCCGTACAGCAGGAACCAGGGCAGTAGGTCGAGGTAGCCGCTGTTCTCGCCCGCGCTGGACAACCAAGCGATCGCGACGGCCATCACGCCGAGCCCGGTGGCCACGGTGGGCGCGGTGCCGAACCGCGCGGCGATCCGGGGCGAGGTGGCCGCGACGGCCGCCGTGAGCAGGGCCATCGGCACGAACGCCGCGCCCGCCTCGATGGGGCTGAACCCGAGGGCGCTCTGCAGGTAGAGCGCGGTGAAGAAGTAGATGCCGAACACCCCGAACGACCACAGTCCCTGGGACAGCATGCCTCCGACGAAGACGCGTACGCGGAACAGCGAAAGGTCGATCATGGGCTGGCCGGCACGGGACTCCGCGACCACGAAGGCGATCGCACCGGCCGCCGCGAGGCCGAACGCCCCGAGGATCGGCGCCGAACCCCATCCGCGCGACTCGCCCTCGATGAGCGCGTAGGTCAGCGCGAAGAGGCCGACCGCCGAGGACACGAGGCCGGGCAGGTCCAGGCCGGTACGGCGACGCTCGGCCCGCGGCACGCGGATCGTCAGGAAGCCGAGGATCGCGGTCAGGGCGCCGATCGGCGCGTTGATCAGGAAGATCCAGCCCCACTGGGCGTTCTCGCTGAGCAGGCCGCCGGTGAGCGGGCCGACGGCCAGCGCGAGGGCGCCCACCGCGCTCCAGATGCCGACGGCCGTGGCGCGCTCGCGCGGATCGGGGAAGATCGCACGGAGGATGGCGAGCGCGGTCGGGGCGAGTATGGCCGCGCCGACCCCCTGGAACGCGCGGGCCGCGATCAGCGTCTCCTGGCTGCCCGCCAGACCGGCCGTCACGGATGCCACGGTGAACACGCCGAGGCCGGCGAAGAAGGTGGTCCGCACGCCCAGGACGTCGGCGAGCCGGCCTCCGACCAGCAGCAGCCCCGCGAACACCAGGATGTAGGAGCTGACGATCCACTCCAGTCCGGAGATCGTGAGCCCCAGGTCGCGCTGGATCGTCGGCAGCGCCACGTTGACCACGTTGTTGTCGAGGTAGGTCATGAAGGTCGCGAGCGCGACCGTGACCAATGCCCACCATCTTCTCTGCATGCTGTCTCTCCTATACGGCGTACTTGTACGGCGTACATGTACATTGCATAGGAGAACTTGTACGTCGTATAGTTGTCAAGTGGGATCCGAGAAGCTGTCCAGGGAGGCCCTCGTCGAGCGGGCCGTCCTACTCGCCGACGCCGAGGGGCTCGAAGCCGTCACCGTCAGGCGCCTGGCCCAGGAGCTCGGTGTCACACCGATGGCGCTGTACTGGCACGTCAAGAACAAGGACCAACTCCTGAACTGCCTGGCCGACCACCTGCTCGCGGAGGTCACGCCGGAGTTCGACCCGGCGGCGCCGTGGAACGTGCGCGTACGGGCGATGGTCGAGGCGCTGGTCGCGGTGATGCGGCGGCACCGCTTCATGCCCGGCCTGTTCGGGATGGTCGTGAAGGACGAGCTGGCCAGCTTCTCCCGGGCCACTGACACGGCGCTCGACCTGCTCCGCCAGGCGGGGTTCACCCTCCAGGAGGGATACCTGGTCGCCACGTACCTGCTGCACGGGGCGATGACGCTCGTCGACCACGAGCCCGGCTGCCCACCCAGCGTGCCGCAGGAGCAGGCGGCCGAGTGGCGGCGGCAGAAGCGGCTGGCCCTGGAGTCCATGCCCGCCGACCGGTACCCGCGAATCGTCGAGTACGCCAAGACCGTCGAGGAGGAGATCGATGTCGAGCGTTACTACACGTTCGGCCTCGATCTGCTGCTGGGCGGCGTCGAGGCGCTGGCCGCCGCGCGGCGTTAGGCCATCAGGCCGGGCGGGAGGGTCAGGAGACGTCCGGCACGACGGTCCCGCCGCGGCGGGGCGCGCGGGCGAGCGCGGAGAACACCGTGCCGAGCACCGCCAGCCCGAACAGCACGGCGTAGGTGCGCCAGAAGCCCGTCATGAGCTGGTCCAGCGCCACGGGGCTCAGCCGTGAGAGCGTCCCCGCGTACACCTGGGAGCGGAGCTCCGGGCTGACCGCGCTGGTCAGGACCCCGAGCGTGAGCGCGATGCTGACCGCGACCCCCGTGTTCATGGCCATCAGGCGGAAGGCGTTGACCACGCCCATGTTCTCCGGCGGCAGCCCGCTCATGACCTGGGTGGTGTTGCCGGTGAGGAACGTTCCGCTGCCGCAGCCGGTCATGAACAACCCCGCCGCCAGGATCCAGTACGGCGTGGTGGGGCCGGACCCGAGGAGCAGGATCAGCAGCCCGGCGACGCAGAGCACGCTGCCGCCGAGGGCCAGGGCGTACGGGCCGACCCGGCGGCCGAGCGTGCCCGACACCGGCGAGCCGAGGCCCATCCCGAGCGCCACGGGGAGCACGCCGAGACCGGCGGCCAGCGCGTCGGCTCCCCGCGCGGTCTGGAAATACAGGCCGGCGAGCAGGATGAGCGACGCCCGCGCCACGGCGTTGCAGAGTGTCGCGAGGTTGGCCATGAGGAGCACCCGCTCGCTGAGCAGGCGGAAGTTCAACACCGGGTTGACGGCCCGGCGCTCGGCCGCCACGAGCACCGGCACCAGTGCCAGCGCGATCAGCCCGGCGACCAGGCTGCCCTCGCTGACCGCGAACAGCGTCGCCGACAGCGCGGCGAACACGATCAGGTTGCCCGCCCCGTCGAGCGACTGGCGGGGGCCGGACACGGGCAGCCTGCGCAGGGTGAACATCCCCCAGAGCAGGGCGAACAGCCCGGCCGGCACGTTGATCCAGAAGATCCATCGCCAGCCGAGGGTGTCGGCGATGAGCCCGCCGAGTGTCGGCCCCGCGAGCTGGGCCACCGAAAGCACGCCGAAGTAGAAGCCCATGCCCTGACTCAGCCGGTCCGGAGGAAAGGCGTCGGTCAGGATGAGGGTCCCGTTGGCGATGATCATCGCCGCTCCGATGCCCTGCACCGCGCGCAACGCGATCAGCAGACCCACGTCGGGCGCGAGACCGGACAGTAGCGAGCCGGCCGTGAACAGGGCGAACCCCACGAGGTAGACCTCTCGCTTGCCGAGCAGGTCGGAAACCCGGCCGAAGAACACCAGCGTCGCGGTGTTGGTCAGCATGTACGCCAGCAGGATCCAGTTCGACGCCAGCGGACCGGCGTCGAAGTGCCGTACGACCGCGGGCAGGGCCACGTTCAGGGTGCTGCCGCTCATGCCGATGAGCAGCATCCCGAGGGAGGTGACGGAACAGACGCGCCAGGCGTACCGAAGAGCAGGGGCGTAATCCGGCATATCGGGCTCTAGCGGGACGCTCACCATGCCCGCGATTCTCATGTACGGCGTACGTGTGATGACAGGGCGATCCCGTATGGCGGGACCGGAGGCGGTATCCACCGGTACGACAGAGACTGAAACAGACTTGTGATGTTTGGCCGGTCATCCTGTGGAACGTTCGAAACGTCCCCTCAGCACCAAGAGTTTTCGAGCACTCACTCTTGCTTTCAGAAGGGATGCCTCCGTGGCTATCAAGTTGCCGGGTGGACGCACGATCGGTGTTCTGACGATCGGCGCACTCGCCGGATCGTTGTTCGTGGTGGGCGGCATGGCCAGCGCCTCCTCCGCGTCCTCGGCCTCCAAGGTCATCTACGGCTGTGTGAACAAGAAGACGGGCTACGTGCGGATCGTCAACGCGACGACCACCTGCAAGCCGACCGAGTACAAGACCTACTGGAACCAGACGGGTCCCGAGGGTCCCGTGGGCGTCGGTGGCACCGGCGCGACCGGCGCGCAGGGGCCGCGCGGTCTCCAGGGCGCGAAGGGTGACAAGGGCGACACCGGCCCGGCCGGGCCGCAGGGTCCGAAGGGAGACACCGGCGCCACGGGTCCCCAGGGGCCGAAGGGCGAGGCCGGCCAGAACGGCACCCCGGGCGCGAAGGGTGACAAGGGAGAGAAGGGCGACACGGGTCCGCGCGGTCTGCAGGGCGAGAAGGGCGCGACCGGCGCCACGGGCGCGAAGGGTGACACCGGTCCGGCCGGGCCGCAGGGTCCGAAGGGCGACCCCGGCACCGGCGGATCGGTCGCGCCCAAGGTCGTGGCGCAGTCCTTCGCCTTCGGGGGCCACAGCGACTCCAAGATCGTCTCCTGCCCCACAGGGAAGGTCGCCACCGGCGGTGGCTACACGTTGAGCAGCGGCAGCGCCTCCGGACAGATCTACGAGAGCGCCCCCTCCCCGGCGACCAGCGGTTCCACGCCGACCGGCTGGGAAGTCTCCGGCAAGAACGCCACGGGCACCGCGTACGCCATCTGCGTCTAGCCTGAGCGGCGTCTGAGCGAGTGAGCGCGGCGGGCACCACGAGGCCCCGCCGCTCACCCCGGCGGACGTGAGCGGGGTGGCGGCCCGCCGCCACAGCCAGGAAACGTGTGAAGGCCCTTCCGGACATCGGGTGCCGGAAGGGCCTTCATTCATGGGCGACGGTTTCGGGCGGCGGGCCGGATCGGGCTCTCCGCGCGCGAAGGGCGCTGCCGCCGGCCGGATCACCCGGTCCCCTCCGGTGAGAGCACGGACGAGGGGTGGTAGCGGCCGGACAGCCGGGCCAGCTTGAGGCTGAGATGCAGGCTCAGCCGCTCCACGCCATCCCTCAAATCGGTCTCCGCCAGCTCCTCGACCCGCTGGAGCCGGTAGTAGAGCGACGTACGGTGCAGGCGCAGGCGGCGCGAGGTGGCCTGCGCGTTGCCGGCGAGATCGAGGTAGATCTCCAGCGTCTCCAGCAGCGGCCGGTGCTGGGCGTCGTCCAGCAGCTTCTCCAGGCCCGGGTGAAGGTTGCCACCGGGGATCCCGGTGAGCATGCGGTAGACACCGAGCCGGGTCCACTCCGCCGAGCGCCCGAGTTCCGGCACCTTCGCCGCGACCTCGGCGGCGTGCAACGCCTCCTCGTACGACTCGGACGCACGCGAGAGCGAGGGGCGCGGCCCGCCGATCCCGATCAGGATCGGCGCCCCCAGAGCCGCGCGCATCTCCTCGGGGAAGGCGGTGGTGCCCGCGGTGAGCAGTACACCGTGGTCGTAGCGCACCAGGTGCAGGGGATGGTGCCCGGACAGGCGCCGCCGTACGGCAAGCAGCCCGCGCTCCAGCGTCAGTCGCAGCGCCTCGTCGGCTTCGGCGGACAGGGGCCTGGCGACCGCCACCGTGACCGGGGCGGCGGGAGGGAAGGCGCCCGCCTCGACCAGGGTCCGGGCGGCCTCGGCCTCCCCGCGCAGCAGACCCGTGACGGCTTCGAGTTCCCGGCGCGAGGCCAGACCGGAGGCCAGGCTCTCATGGAAGAGAGCGAGGGCCAGCGCGGGCACGGCCGCTGTGGCGACGGCGATCTCCGCCTCCGTCATGACGGGGCCGACGTCGACGAACCAGAGGAAGCCCAGCGGCCGGCCGTCGTGCCGTACGGGGACGCAGATCCGGGGCAGCAGCCCCAGCTCGGCGGCGCCGGGCGTGCGCAGCGGGCCGGTCGCCTCGTGGATGCCGGCCGCCCGCAGGAAGGCGCGCACCTCCGGGGTGGTGTGGCGGCGCAGGATCGAGTCGCGGCGGACGTCGTCCATCGGCCCGTCCTGCACGCTGTAGGCGATCACGCGCTGGTGGCCGTCCTCGAGCAGCAGCGGCCGGCCGAGGCGCAGGGCGAGCTCGTCCACGATGCGCTGCAGATCCGCCACCTGGCCTCCATCTGGACATTTCAACATCTGTAGGAGGAGTGTCCGTCGGTCTTCCCTACATGTGACCGATGATCTGCGTCAAGGCGGTATATAGCGTCTTGAATCGTGAAAGCCCCCAAGAAGCTGCTCCAGTGCCTGCTGGCGGCCATCGTGCTGGCCCCGGCGGCCCTGGCGGCGACGCCCGCGTCCGCAGATCCCTCCCAAGATCCCGAGCATCCGTGGCGGCGTGACCACTGGCCCCAGACCCAGCCCTGGCAGCGGGACCAGCCCGACGAGTCGCAGGCGCTACGCGGCCGCCCCTCGCGGGTCGTCGCGCCCATCGACCCGCAGAACTGGAAGAACCCCGACCACATGACGTGGGCGGATTACACGAAGGTTCCCGGCACGAACTGGGCGGACCCGGCCGTCAAGGGGTCCGCGCGCACCTTCAAGGGCGCGCTGGTGCTGCTCGACTACCCCAACCAGTCGTTCGTCGTCACCCGGCCCCAGGGCTCGACGGTCTTCGGCAACCCCAGTGCCGAGGCCAACAACATTCCCCGTGACCAGGTGGCCCGGTTCTACCAGGACTTCCTGAACACCCCCAACCAGCTCAACAAGGGACACACCATCCACGAGTACTGGATGGAGGACTCCGGCGGCCGTTACGGCGTCGAGCTGACCGGATTCGGGCCGTACACCATGCCGGGCAAGTCGCACGAGTACGCCATGGAGTACCAGCGCGACGCCTGCCCGGCGGGGGACACCTGCACCAAGAACCTGCGTACGGACGGCAACGCCGCCTGGCTCGCCGACGTCGGCCAGGGGGTGGCCGACGACTTCGACTTCGTCTTCTATGTCAGCGCCGGGCAGGACGAGTCGTCCACCTGGCAGGAGTTCGGCATGATGAAGTTCCCCACCAAGGAGGACGTCACCGACGAGTTCGGCCCGCCGGATCCGAACCTGCCCAACTGGTCGAAGACCCGCTACGTGGACTGGACCTCCTGGGCCTCGGGCTCCACGTTCTGGCCCAACGCCCGCTTCGGCGTCGACTCGGTCCAGACCGAGAGCTCCGGCATGGGGGTCTACGCCCACGAGCTGAGCCACATCATGGGCATCGCCGACAACTACAACAACCCCTATGGCACCCCGATGCGCCGGGCGTACACCGGCATCTGGGAGATGCTCAGCCGCGGTAGCTTCAACGGGCCCGGTGGCCCGCACAGCCGCTGGCTGATCCCGCCCACGGCCGGCGCGTCGATGGGCGCCCAGCACATGCTGCGCAACAAGATCAAGCTGCAGATGGTGGACGAGCGGAACGTGCTGCGCCTGTCTCGCGACGCGCTCGACGACTCCGGTCTCGTCGTCGCCACGGTGACGGCCCGTGCCGCCGAACCGGGCAAGAACGGCCTGATGGGCGTCAACATCTCCTTCGACACCGGCGACAAGTCCACCGGCTCGTGCGACACGCGGACCGACCCGCTCTGCGACGGCGGCAACTACGACAACTACACCGTCGAAGTCGTCGACCGCATGGGGACCGACTCCTTCACCCCCGACGCCGGCGTGCTCCTGACCAAGACGAAGAACCAGGACAGCGCCCCGTTCGAGTGGGTGATCGACGCCAACCCGCAGGACATCGGGATGACGGACTACGTGCTGCCGGACGGCACCAAGGTCCCGATCACCATCGGCGACTACCGCCAGCTCTCCGACGCGCTCTTCCACGCGGGCACCGACTCGGGCAGCCAGTACGAGTATGTGGACCAGGCCAACCGCCTGCACTTCTACGTGATCGACGTGCGGCGCGACGCCAAGGGGATCTTGTCCTATACGGTCGCCATCCGCTCGCTGGACGGCGTCGGCCCGCAGAAGCGCGGCGTCAAGCTCCTGCCGGGCGCCGGCGTCCCCGCCGCCCAGAAGGGCGTGTCGACCTGCCGGTTCCCGCTGTTCAACACCGGTAAGGCGGCGGCCTCCCAGGGGCAGCACCCCGAGGACGTCAGCGCGTACCTGACGAGCGACGTCTACCGGCTCAAGGCCGAGGTCGAGGGGGCGGGCTGGACCACGATCACGCCCAACGCGCTCGCGTCCGTCGGCTTCGGCGACCACGAGTTCGTCACCGTTCACGCCCAGCGGGCCGACGGGGGCAGCCGCCACGCCACCGTCACGCTCACGGCCACCTCCGAGAGCGACCCCACCAAGACGATGTCCGCCACCTGCCGGGTGGTCGGACTGTAACCAACCACGAGCGGCGAGAGGCCCTCCCGGACGGTGTGTCCGGGAGGGCCTCTCGCCGCATGTCGTGAGCGTCAGCCGAAGATGGCGGGCAGCGCTCCGGCGTGGGTCTCGCGGAGCTCCGCGACCGGGATCTCGAAGACGCCCTCGACGGCCAGCGAGGTGCCGCCGGTCGTGCCGAGGCCGTAGCAGGGGACCTCGTACCGGCCGCACAGCTCGGCCAGCGCCTCGAACGCCTCCGGCCGTACGCAGACGAGCGCACGGGACGCGGACTCGCTGAACAGGTCGACGAACGCGTCGTCGCCGGGCAGCGAGACCGTGGCGCCGACGCCCCGCGCGAGGCACGCCTCGGTGAGGGCGATGGCGAGACCGCCGTCGGACAGGTCGTGGGAGCCTTCGAACAGCCCCTGCTCGGCCGCCGCGACCAGGACCGACGCGAGCCCGCGTTCGGCCTCCAGGTCCACGGCGGGCGGAAGCCCGCCCAGGTGGCCGTGCGTCACGTGGGCCCACTCGGAGCCGCCGAACTCGTCGCGCGTGTCTCCGAGGAGCACCACGCGCAGGTCCCCGGCCGGGAATCCGGACCTGACCCGCTTGGCGACGTCGTCGATCACGCCGAGCACGCCCACCACGGGCGTGGGGTGGATCGCGGTGGAACCCGTCTGGTTGTAGAACGAGACGTTCCCACCGGTCACCGGCACGCCGAGGGTCTTGCACGCGTCCGCGAGGCCGCGCACGGCCTCCGCGAACTGCCACATCACCTCGGGGTCCTCGGGAGAGCCGAAGTTGAGGCAGTTCGTGACGGCGAGCGGCGCCGCGCCGGTGACGGCCACGTTCCGGTACGCCTCGGCGAGGGCGAGCTGGGCCCCGGCGTAGGGGTCGAGCCTGGCGTAGCGGCCGTTCCCGTCCGTCGCCAGTGCGATGCCCCGGGTCGTCTCCTCGGCGCCGGGCATGACCTCGGAGATCCGCAGCATGCCGGCGTCGGCGGGCTGGGCGAGGACGGTGTTGCCCCGGACATACCGGTCGTACTGGGAGGTCACCCACTCCTTGGACCCGAGGTTCGGCGAGCCGAGCAGCCGGAGCAGGGTCTCGCGCAGGTCCTCGGGACGCGGGAGCCGCTCCGGGCCGTCGGCGTTGAGCGCGGCCTGGCCCTCGGGCTCGTGGAAGGGGCGCTCGTAGACCGGGCCCTCGTCGGCGGCGGTGCCCGGGGGGATGTCGACGATCGTCTCGCCGTCCCACGTCATCACGAGCCTGCCGGTGTCGGTGACCTCGCCGATGACCGTCGCGGGCACGTCCCACTTCTGGCAGATCGCCATGAACGCCGGGATGTCCTCGGGCGTGACGACGGCCATCATGCGTTCCTGCGACTCGCTCATCAGGATCTCCTCGGGCCGCAGCGTCGGGTCGCGCAGCGGGACGAGGTTGAGGTCGACGGTCATGCCGCCGGTGCCCTTGGCGGCCAGCTCGGTCGTCGCGCAGGACACGCCGGCCGCGCCGAGGTCCTGGATGCCGACGACCACGTCGGCCTGGTAGAGCTCGAGGCAGCACTCGATGAGCAGCTTCTCCATGAACGGGTCGCCGACCTGGACGGCGGGCCGCTTGGCCTGCGACTCGTCCTCGAACGTCGCGGACGCCAGCACGGACGCGCCGCCGATGCCGTCGGCGCCGGTACGCGCGCCGAACAGCACGACCTTGTTCCCGGGGCCGGGAGCGGTGGCGAGCTTGATCTGGTCCTTGCGCAGCAGGCCCACGCAGAGCGCGTTCACGAGAGGGTTGCCGATGTAGCAGGGGTCGAAGACGACCTCGCCGCCGATGTTGGGCAGGCCGAGGCAGTTGCCGTAGTGGCTGATGCCCTCGACGACGCCCGGCAGCACCCGCCGCGTGTCCTGCTGGTCCGCGCCGCCGAAACGCAGTGCGTCCATGACCGCGACCGGCCGGGCGCCCATCGACATGATGTCGCGGACGATGCCGCCGACGCCGGTGGCCGCGCCCTGGTGCGGCTCGACGTACGACGGGTGGTTGTGTGACTCGATCTTGAAGGTGGCGGCCCAGCCGTCGCCGACGTCGACGACGCCCGCGTTCTCGCCCATGCCGACCAGCAGGGCATCCGACTTCGGGGCCTTGGTGCCGAACTGGCGCAGGTGCACCTTGGACGACTTGTACGAGCAGTGCTCGCTCCACATGACGGAGTAGATCGCGAGCTCCGAGCCGGTCGGCCGGCGGCCGAGGATCTCGCACACCCGCTGGTACTCGTCCTGCTTCATGCCCAGCTCGGCGTACGGCATGGGCTCGTCGGGCGTCTCGGCGGCCCGCTTCACGGAGTCAGTCATCGAATACCTCCAGCGTGGAGACCCCGGGCTTCAGCTGTGGGGAGTGACGTCACGCGTTCACCAGCTTCTTGAGGATGGAGGTGAAGAAGCCCCGGCCGTCCACGCTCGGCGCGCCGGTCAGGTCCTCGACCGCGTGCTCGGGGTGGGGCATGAGGCCCACGACGTTCCCCGCCTCGTTGGCGATCCCCGCGATGTCGTTGAGGGAGCCGTTGGGATTGCCGCCGACGTACCGGAACACGACCCGCCCGGAGCTCTCCAGGGCCGAGACGGTGTCCGCGTCGGCGACGTAACGTCCCTCGCCGTGCTTGACCGGCAGCACGATCTCCTGGCCGGCCTCGAAGTCGGACGTCCAGGCGGTGGAGGTGTTCTCCACGCGGATGCCCTGGTCACGGCAGATGTAGTGCAGGCCCTCGTTGCGGGTGAGCGCGCCGGGCAGCAGGTGCGCCTCGCAGAGGATCTGGAAGCCGTTGCAGGTGCCGAGGACCGGCAGGCCCGCGCGGGCGGCCGGGATCAGCTCGTCCATCAGCGGGGCGAAGCGGGAGATCGCCCCGCAGCGGAGGTAGTCGCCATAGGAGAACCCGCCGGGAAGGAAGACCGCGTCCACCCCCTTGAGGTCGTGGTCGGCGTGCCAGAGCGGCACCGCCTCGGCTCCCGCGAGCCGTACGGCACGGGCCGCGTCCTGGTCGTCGAGTGTTCCGGGAAAGGTGACGACGCCCACTCGGGCAGCGTTCATGACAGGTCCCCCACGGTTCCCCTCCAAGGCATGGGCGCGCGCACGCCACCGCCTCTTCACGGGCGGCGGTCTGTGGCGGTACGCCTCAGGTTATCGGGTGAAGCCAAAACCGCCCTAGCTGAGGCGGGCGATCTCCGCGCGAGCGGCCCGAGCCGGGGGCGGACGGCCCGATCGGACGGCGGCGAACCGGCGGTCCAGGGTCAGCGGTCCGGGGTCAGCGGTCCGGGGTCAGCGGTCCGGGGTCAGTGGTCCGGGGTCAGTGGTCCGGGGTCAGACGGCGGCGAGCTGGCGGTCCAGGGTCAGGAAGCGCGCGACGGCGTCCTCGTCCCAGGAGAGCTCCTTGCTGAGCCTGACGGTGGTGCCGCGGCCCGGCGTGATGTCGAAGGAGATCTCGTCCACGACCGACTGCATGATGAGGATGCCCCGGCCGTGCTCCGCGTCTCCGGGAGGGTACTGCCGGGGAATGGTGTTGAGCCCGTGGCCGCAGTCGATGATCCGCACTTCGCAACGGCCCTCGCCGATGGCGACCGTCACGCGATAACGCTCCGCGGGCCCGCCGTGCCGTACGGCGTTGGCGCACGCCTCCGAGGTCGCCAGGAGGACATCGGACACACAGCTCTCGGTCACGCCCAGCGACCGCAGCGCCTCGCCGAGCACGCGGCGGACCAGGGGTATGCCGATCGCATCCCTGGGTAAAGCCAGCGAGAACTCGATGTCCACCGGACCCCTCCCGGTGTTGAAGGTCACCGTGAAAGGCTTCCCCGAGGAATCCGGGCTAACCGCAAAATGACGCGCCTGTTATTCAGTGGTCGCGCCAATGTTACGTCTTAGGTGCTTTGTCGGTCTTTTGATGTGTGAAATGTGCTGTTTTACTGCTCGACGCGAACGGTGAAATCCTCGATCACGGTGTTGGCCAAAAGGGTTTCGGCCATCTTTCGGACCTCGGAGAGGGCGGCCTCGTCGGCCTCGCCCTCGATCTCCACCTCGAACCGCTTGCCCTGACGTACGTCCCGGACCCCGGAGAAGCCCAGCCGGGGCAGCGCGCCGGCGATGGCCTGGCCCTGCGGGTCGAGAATCTCCGGCTTGAGCATGACGTCGACGATGACGCGCGCCACTGATGTCCTCCTGGCCTGGTGTCCGGTATCGCGGTCAAGCGTATCCGCAGGCGCGTGGTCTCACCCCCGGCGCCCCGGCGGGCGGCGCCTTCCTCCGCGACGAGGGCGGGCGGCCAGGTCTCCCGGCGCGAGCACACGATCGACGCCGCGTACGCCTTCCGGATGGAGGACAGGATCGGCTCTCCTCACGCCCGGAAAGCCGGCTGACGTGGTCGTCCTCGACCGGGACGTCGACTCACTCGGTGCGGACGACCTGGCAGGTGTGGACGCGTGGCTGACTATGATCGACGGCCGGGTGGTGTACCGCGCCGGCTGAGACCTGCCGGGATTCCTCTCGCGCCCACCTGATGACCATGGTTCGCCCCAGGGGTTCGGGGAACGTGGAAGGGTGGGCGTCGAGAAGGGGCTTGCGCGGCGGGGAGTGGCCTCTGCCACGATGTCCGCATACGCGAGCGGTATTCACACCATGGACGCCGACCGCGTGAGGACCCGGCCGTGGACGGGTGGTGACCCCACACGCGTATGGCCCTAGACGCACAGGAGTGGCACGTGACAGCCGAAGCCCCTCGCGGTGCCGACGCACCCCCGGAGCTCATCCAACTGCTCACCCCCGAGGGCGAGCGGGTCGAGCACCCCGATTACGACATCGACCTGACCGCCGAGGAAGTGCGCTCGCTCTACCGGGACCTCGTCCTGGTGCGGCGCATCGACCTGGAGGCGGTCGCCCTCCAGAGGCAGGGCGAGCTCGGACTATGGGCCTCCCTGCTCGGGCAGGAGGCCGCGCAGGTCGGCTCCGGCCGCGCGCTGACCGACGCCGACATGGCGTTCCCCACCTATCGCGAGCACGGCGTGGCCTGGTGCCGCGACGTCGACCCGGTGAAGCTGCTCGGCATGTTCCGCGGGGTCAACCACGGTGGATGGGACCCGTACGAGCACAACTTCCACCTGTACACGATCGTCATCGGCTCCCAGACGCTGCACGCGGTCGGCTACGCCATGGGCGTCCAGCGGGACGGGGCGGAGGCCGCCACGATCGTCTACTTCGGTGACGGCGCCACCTCCCAGGGCGACGTGAACGAGTCGTTCATCTGGGCGTCGGTGTTCAACGCGCCGGTGGTGTTCTTCTGCCAGAACAACCAGTGGGCGATCTCGGAGCCGCTGGAGAAGCAGACGCGCATCCCGCTGTACAAGCGCGCCTCCGGGTTCGGTTTCCCCGGCATCCGGGTGGACGGCAACGACGTGTTCGCCTGCCTGGCGGTGACCCGCAAGGCGCTGGCGGACGCGCGGAGCGGCCAGGGGCCCACCTTGATCGAGGCGTTCACCTACCGCATGGGCGCGCACACCACCTCCGACGACCCCACCCGCTACCGCGTCGCGGGCGAGCTGGAGGCGTGGAAGCTGAAGGACCCGATCGAGCGGGTCAAGGCGTACCTCTTCAAGAACCAGCTCGCCGACCAGGAGTTCTTCGACAAGGTCGACGCCGAGGCCGACGCCCTCGGCAAGGACGTGCGCAGACGCTGCCTCGAACTGCCCGATCCCGGCCCGGAGGCGTTGTTCGATCACGTGTACGGGGCGCCGCACGCGCTCGTGGACGAGGAGCGCGAGCAGTACCTCGCCTACCTCGCGGGCTTCGAGACGGGAGCCGAGCGATGACCACACTGACCCTGGGCAAGGCGATCAACGAGGGCCTGCGCCGAGCGATGGAGGCGGACGGCAAGGTCATCGTGATGGGAGAGGACGTCGGCAAGCTCGGCGGCGTCTTCCGCGTGACCGACGGCCTGCAGAAGGACTTCGGCGAGGACCGGGTGATCGACACCCCGCTGGCCGAGTCCGGCATCATCGGCACGGCCATCGGGCTGGCGCTGCGCGGCTACCGCCCGGTGTGCGAGATCCAGTTCGACGGGTTCGTGTTCCCGGCCGCCGACCAGATCATCACGCAGCTCGCCAAGATGCCGCTCCGCTCGCTCGGCGCGATCAAGCTGCCCGTCGTCGTGCGCATCCCCTGCGGCGGCGGTATCGGCGCGGTGGAGCACCACTCCGAGTCGCCCGAGGCGTACTTCACGCACACCGCCGGGCTGCGCGTGATGGCCTGCTCCAACCCCGCCGACGCGTACACGATGATCCAGGACGCGGTCCGCTGCGACGACCCGATCATCTTCTTCGAGCCCAAGCGCCGGTACTGGGACAAGGCCGAGGTGGATCTCGCCGCCCCCGGTCTGCCCCTCGACAAGGCCAGGACGGTCAGGCAGGGCGCCGACGTGACCCTGCTCGCCTACGGCCCGATGGTGAAGACCTGCCTCGCCGCCGCGACCGCGGCCGAGGAGGACGGGCGGAACGTCGAGGTCATCGACCTGCGCTCGCTCAACCCGCTCGACATGGACGTGATCACCGAGTCGGTCCGGCGTACCGGCCGCTGCGTGGTCGTCCACGAGGCCCCGGTGTTCAGCGGCTTCGGCGCCGAGTTGGCGGCCCGCGTCAGCGAGCACTGCTTCTACAACCTGGAGGCGCCGGTGCTGCGCGTCGGCGGATTCTCCACGCCCTACCCGCCCTCCCGGCTGGAGGAGCACTACCTGCCCGACCTCGATCGTGTCCTCGACGCGATCGACCGCGTCTTCGCCTACTAGAGAGGGAGGATTCTCATGCTGCGTGAGTTCAGGCTTCCCGACGTGGGCGAGGGACTGACCGAGGCCGAGGTCGTCAAGTGGCACGTCGCGGCCGGTGACACCGTCACGATCAACCAGACGATCGTCGAGATCGAGACGGCCAAGGCCGTGGTGGAGCTGCCCTCTCCCTACGAGGGCACCGTCTCCGCGCTGATGGTGGCCGAGGGAGAGACCGTCGACGTCGGCACTCCCATCATCTCCGTGGACGTTCCCGCGGAGGAGGGATCGGCCGAGGACCGGGCGCCCATCCCGCCCCCCGAGGGCGCGGTGGAGCCGGGCATGCACGGTGGGCCTGCTCCCAAGGAGGAGCGCAAGCCGGTGCTGGTCGGATACGGCGTGAAGCCTGGCACGACCACGCGCCGCCCCCGAAAGCAGCCTCCGGCGCCTGTCCCCGCGTCCGTACCGACATCCGTACCGGCTCCGACCCCGGCGCCCGTGGCCGCCCCCGCTCCTGCCCCCGTCGCGGTTCCTCCGCAGGTCGGCCGGGTGTCGGTGCTGGCCAAGCCGCCGGTACGCAAGCTGGCCAAGGACCTCGGCGTGGACCTGTCGGCCGTGGCGGGCACCGGCCCCCAGGGATCGATCACCCGTGAGGACGTGCAGGCCGCCGTCGCCGCCCCGGCGGCGGTGCCGTACCAGGCGGCGGCCGTACCGGCCGGTGGGGAGGAACGCATCCCGGTCAAGGGGGTGCGGAAGGCGACCGCGCAGGCCATGGTCGCCAGCGCGTTCACCGCCCCCCACGTCACCGAGTGGCTCCAGGTGGACGTGACCGAGACGATGGCGACGGTCCGCCGGCTGCGCGAGCTGCCGGACTTCGCCGGGGTGAAGGTCTCGCCCCTGCTGCTGGTCGCGAAGGCCCTCCTCACCGCTGTGAAGCGGCACCCGATGGCCAACGCCACCTGGACCGACGACGCGATCATCGTCAAGCGATACGTGAACCTGGGCATCGCCGCCGCGACCGAGCGCGGGCTGATCGTGCCCAACGTCAAGGACGCGCACGCCATGTCGCTGCCCGAGCTGGCCCGGGCTCTGACAGAGCTGACCGAGCGGGCGCGGGCGGGGAAGTGCCCGCCCGCCGAGCTGACCGGCGGCACGATCACGATCACCAACATCGGCGTGTTCGGGGTGGACGCGGGCACACCGATCCTCAACCCCGGCGAGGCCGCGATCCTGGCGATCGGCCAGATCAGGGACATGCCGTGGGTGGTCGACGGGCAGCTCGCCGTACGCAAGGTCACGACGCTGGCGTTGTCCTTCGACCATCGCGTGATCGACGGTGAGCAGGGGTCGTACGTGCTGCGCGATGTGGGCGCCATGCTGGAGGACCCGCTGCGCATGCTCGCCTGGGCCTGACGCCGGGTGCGTGAGGAGGCGACGTCCAGCGGGCGCCCAGCACCCCAAGTCGCCTCCAAGATCGCAACCAGTGAGTCTCAAGCACGACGGCCTAGCGTTCTGCCAGGTGCTCAGGTGGACGGGATCGGTGCGGATCAGAGCCCGCCCACCTGAGTGCCACGCGGACTCGCGCGGCGGGGTTTCACCCAGCCCCCTTTGGACGGCCTCGCCGCGCGACACCGGCCCATCCGAGGAGAGACGTGAGCATCCCCCTACCCCTGATGCTGGGAGCAGGTGTCGACGACTTCGCTCAGGTCCTCTCCGAAGGCGTGGAACTGTTGCGCGGCTTGCACCGGCGCCGCACCGCCGTACAGGAGGCCCGGAACGCCGTGGCCGAATGGTCGACCCGGCACCCGGCGGCGCAGGCGCAGCTCGTCGTCGACGTACGTCCCGGGAGCCCGGTCGTGGACTACGACCTCCTGGTGAACCATCCGCGCGGCGGCACTGTCGCGGTCAGCGTCCCCGTGGACGACGGCGTCCCCTGGCTGATCGACCACTCCACCCACTGGGCCGCCGGTTACCTGCTCAGCGTCGACCGGGTGCACGTCCCCGTGGCCGAGGCGCTGGCCATGACGCGTACGCTCGCGCGGCGCGACCAGACGGTGCACGACGAGATCATCGACCAGTGCCTCGTCCACAACGAGGTGCTCACCGACCACGAACCGGTGGGCGACGAGGAGCTCGCGGAGGCCGCCGAGGAGATCAGGCGGGCGTGGCGGCTCCACGACCGCGCGGCCACGCTCGCCTGGCTCGCCGAGATGGGCATGTCGGGACCCCAGTTCGAGGCGTTCATCGCCGGGGCCGCCCGGCGACGGCGGTTCCGGCGCCGCAAGGAGGCCGAGCTCGCCCCCGCCTACCTCGACACGCACCGGCCCGACTTCGACCTGGTGCGCGCGTTCTGGGCGACCGGCGCCCAGCCGGTGAACGGCGAGTTGCTGCGCGGCCTCGGCGGCCTGCTCGGGTACGGCGAGGCCCAGGTGACGCTGGGCGAGCGCCGGGCCAGGGACCTGCCCGGCCCGCTGCGTGACGCGCCGGAGGAGACGATGATCGGGCCGGTACGCCACGGAGACGGCTATCTCACCGGCATGGTCGTGGAACGCCGGCCGGCCGGGGACGATGCGGCGACCATGGCCGAGGCCGGCGCGGCGGCGTTCGCCGACTGGCTGGCCGCGCGCCGGCGGGCGGCGTCGATCGAGTGGCACTGGTTGTGACCGGACGAACCGGTCGTGGCGTGGCGGTCTAGGCTGACCGGGCAGTCACACCGCGAAGGGGAGATCATGATTCGGCACGTCGTGTTGTTCACCTGGACCGAGAACGCCACCGGCGAGCAGAAGGCGGAGGTCGCCGCGCGGCTGAACACCCTGCCCGGGATCATCTCCCAGATCCGAAGCTACGCCGTCGGCCCGGACGCGGGCATCAACGCGGGCAACCACGAGTTCGCCGTGGTCGCGGACTTCGACTCCGTCGACGACTATCTGGCCTACCGTGACCACCCGGCGCATCTGGCGATCATCGCCGAGCACATCAAGCCGATCCTCGCCTCCCGCGCCGCCGTGCAGTACGAGGTCTGACCGCGGGCCGGCCTCAGGGGTTCGGCGGGTGGTTCTCGTGCTCCATCAGGTGGTTCTCGGACGTGGCGCCCCTGCGGGAGCCGAGCACGATGCTGAGGAGCAGGCCCACGCCTCCGACAACCATGAAGATCACGCCGATCACGTCGATGTGCACGGATCGCCCGAGCACATCGGGGTCGATGGCGAACTTCAGGATCGCCCCGAGGGTGAGGAAGAAGAGGCTGACCCCGATGCCCATCGCAGACCTCCGGACGGTAAACAACGCGTATGCCATCCGTCATACCCGGCTCCGGGTGATCTCACCACGCCCGTCGGCGGATACACGACGATCGCGCGCCTCCTCTCGGAGAGGTGACGCGCGATCGGCTGTCTCACCGGCCGCGGGTGCGCGGCCGTACGGGCTCAGAAGGCCTGTTCCGGCAGGTCCATGAGGTCCTGGGCGGTGGCGTCGAGCACGCGGCGCTCGGCGGCCAGCCGGGGCAGGACGGTCTGCGCGAAGAACGACGCGGCGGCCACCTTGCCGGTGTAGAAGGCGGTGTCGGCCTGGTCGGGCGCCTCAGGAGCGCCGAGGGCCGCAAGGGCCACCTCCGCCTGGCGCAGCAGGAGCCAGGACAGGACCAGGTCGCCCAGTGCCATCAGGAAGCGGGTCGTGTTGAGGCCGACCTTGTAGACCTCCTGCGGCGACTCCAGCGACGCGATGGCCCAGCCCGCCATCGTGTCGGCCATGGCCTTGACGTCGGCCGCCGCCTCGCCGAGCAGTGTGCGCTCGGTCTTGAGCCGGCCGTTGCCCGCCTCGGAGCCGGCGAACGCGACGATGTCGCCGAGCAGCGACCCCAGCGCGGCGCCCTGGTTCTTGAGGACCTTGCGGAAGAACAGGTCCTGGCCCTGGATCGCCGTCGTGCCCTCGTACAGGGAGTCGATCTTGGAGTCCCGGATGTACTGCTCGATCGGGTAGTCCTGCAGGAACCCGGAGCCGCCCAGCGTCTGGAGCGATCGGGCCAGCAGCTCGTACGACCGCTCGGAGCCGACGCCCTTGACCAGGGGGAGCAGCAGGTCGTTCATCGCCTCGGAGGCGTGGTCCCTGCGGCCTTCGGCCTCGGCGATCTGGACGGCGTCCTGGAAGGTGGCCGTGTAGATCACCAGCGCGCGCATGGCCTCGGCGTACGACTTCTGGAGCATCAGCTCGCGGCGCACGTCGGGGTGGTGGGTGATGGCCACGCGCGGGGCGCTCTTGTCGCCCGACCTGGTCAGGTCGGCGCCCTGGACGCGGTTCTTCGCGTAGTCCAGCGCGTTGAGGTAGCCCGTGGACAGCGTCGCGATGGCCTTGGTGCCGACCATCATGCGGGCGTGCTCGATGACCATGAACATCTGGCGGATGCCGTCGTGCGCGTCGCCGACGAGGTAGCCGATGGCCGGGTGCTTCTCGCCGAAGGTGAGCTCGCAGGTGGTGGACACCTTGAGGCCCATCTTCTTCTCGACGTTGGTGACGTAGACGCCGTTGCGCTCGCGCAGCTCGCCTGTCGGCAGATCGACCAGGAACTTGGGCACGAGGAACATCGACAGGCCCTTGGTGCCGGGGCCGTGACCCTCGGGACGGGCCAGCACGAGGTGGAAGATGTTCTCCACCATGTCGTGCTCGGCGCTGGTGATGAAGCGCTTGACGCCCTCGATGTGCCAGGTGCCGTCCTCCTGACGTACGGCCTTGGCCCGGCCCGCGCCCACGTCGGAACCGGCGTCCGGCTCGGTCAGCACCATCGTCGAACCCCAGTTGCGCTCGACGGCGAGCTCGGCGAACCGCTTCTGGTCGTCGGTGCCGAGCTCGAACAGGAGCCGGGCGAACGCCGGGCCGCTGCCGAACATCCAGACGGCGGGGTTGGCGCCCAGCACGAGCTCGGCCACCGACCACACGAGGCTGCGCGGGGCGGGGGTGCCGCCGAGCTCCGGCTGCAGCTCCATCCGCCACCACTCGGCGTCCACCCAGGCCTGGTAGGACTTCTTGAAGCTCTCCGGCATCGTGACGGTGTGCGTGGCCGGGTCGAACACCGGCGGGTGCCGGTCGGCGTCCTCGAAGGACTCCGCCAGCGGGCCGGTGGCCAGGCGGTTCACCTCGTCGAGGATGCTGCGTGCGGTGTCCTGGTCGATGTCCTGGAACGGGCCGCCGCCGAGGATCTCCCCGCGTCCGAACACCTCGAACAGGTTGAACTCGAGATCGCGGATGTTGCTCTTGTAGTGGCCCATCTCGTGCGCTCCTAGAAACCAAGGCCGTCGGGGTTACGTACCGGTCAGTAACTCTAGAGGAATGCTACCCGCCAGTAACAGACAATATGCAAGCAATGAGGTGGTATGTCCCACAACGTGGACGGCCGTGAGCCCGCGCGAGCGCAGCGAGCGCCGATAGACACAGCGAGGGGCGCGGCGAGGAGGGCACGAGTCGTCTCAAGGGCGCAGCGAGCGCCAATGGAAACAGAGCGCGACAGTACTGTGGGGAGCTGTGAGCCTTGACGAGCGAGCGGCCCGCTGGCGGGCCGATCTGATCTCCTGGGGCATCCCGGACGAGATCGTGGCGAAGGCGCCGGCCAGTCCGTGGACCCATCACGTCGCGCGCTTCGCGAGGAGGACGGACACGCTCCTCGCCGCTCCTCAGGGGCCGACCTACGAGCGGGCGCGTGAGGCGCTGCCCGACGAGGGATCCGTCCTCGACGTCGGCGCGGGGACCGGCGCGGCGAGCCTTCCGCTGCGCCCGGCGACGCTGATCGCCGTGGACGAGAACCGGGCCATGCTGGACGCGCTGGCGAAGCGCGGGCGCGAGGCGGGATGCGGGACGATCCGGTTGGTCGAGGGCCGCTGGCCCGACGTGGCGGAGCGCACACCCGCGGCGGACGTGGTCGTCTGCGCGCACGTCGTCTTCAACGTGCCCGATCTGGTGCCCTTCCTGGCCGCGTTGGACGCGCACGCGCGCCGCAGGGTGGTGCTCGAGCTGCCTCTGGTCCACCCGATGAGCTGGCTGAACCCGCTCTGGGAGCATTTTCACGGCCTGACCAGGCCGGATCGCCCGACGTCGGACGACGTTTCGTCCATCGTCAGGGAGATGGGCTTCGTGGCGGAGTCGGAGGCGCACACGGCGCCGGACGCGCCCTTCGAGTCGATCGAGGAGATGTCCGCGGGTGCCTGCCGCCGGCTCTGCCTGGACCCGGCGCGGGCTCCGGAGGTGGCGAGAATGGTCGAGGAATTCGGCCTGTGGCCGCTTCCGCCACGCCGATTCGTCACGATCTGGTGGGATACCGGGAAATAAGCGGAGATGTGTTACGTTTTCACCTGATGGGCCTTATGGCCATCCCGGACGAGACGCGCCGTACCCGGAAAGCGAAGACGACGCACTCCCTGTCACCAGGAAGTCACGTCTCGTCCCAAGGGGGAACCATGGCCTGGATCCTGCTCATCATCGCCGGCCTGTTCGAGGTCGCCATGGCGTACTCGCTCAAGATGAGCGACGGTTTCTCGCACGCGTGGTGGTCGGGCGGATTCTTCGTCTTCTCCATCCTCAGCTTCGGGCTGCTGTCGTTCGCGCTCAAGAGCCTCGAGGTCGGTACGGCCTACGCCGTCTGGACCGGGATCGGCGCGATCGGCACCGCGATCCTGGGAATCGCCCTGCTGGGGGACAACGCGTCCCTCCTGAAGATCGTCTCGATCGTGTTCATCCTCATCGGGGTCATCGGCCTCAACCTCGCGGGCGGCGCCGCGCACTGACCCCGCTCCGTCGCGCGGCGGCTCTTCC
Organism: Microtetraspora sp. AC03309; assembly: GCF_020826795.1. NCBI lineage: Bacteria > Bacillati > Actinomycetota > Actinomycetes > Streptosporangiales > Streptosporangiaceae > Microtetraspora > Microtetraspora sp. AC03309. The sequence goes on from NZ_JADDIL010000062.1 coordinate 52,157, forward strand.
GCCCCCGCGAGCCCGGCCGGTTCCCCCCGCCCGCCGGAACCCTCCGGGGCGTGTTCCCGTCTCGACGGCGGCCAACCGGCTTGACAGCTTTGGTGGTGTCGCGCTTGGCTGGGCGACATGATTGAGATCCACACGATGACTGTCGACAGCGCCCGGCCGTATGAGCTCGCCCAGTGGTGGAGCGAGGCGCTCGGCTGGCCGCTGGTCGATTCCGAGCCCGGTGACGACGAGGTCATGCTCGGCCGGCCGGACGGGCCTCCCCACGTGCTCTTCATCCAGGTCCCCGAAGGCAAGACGATCAAGAATCGGCTCCACTTCGACGTGACCGGTACGGATGGGGCGACCCGGGACCAGGAGGTCGAGCGTCTGTTGGCGCTGGGCGCCAAGCCGTACGAGGACCACCGCAACCCGGACGGCACCGGCTGGGTCACGCTGCACGACCCGGAGGGTAACGAGTTCTGCATCTGCAGGAGCGCGGCGGAGCGCAACGCCTGAGGCGCCGTGCCCGAGGGCGTCACTCATCGAAAGAGGACGCCCGAGGACCGGCGTCAGCCGTTGCCCCGCGCCCGGCCGCGCATGGTCAGCGCGAGCAGCCCGGTGACCAGGTACACGAGCGCGCCACCCCAGAGCGCGTCCCACGCCGCGCCGAAAACGCCTTCCCTGTCGATGACGAGCTGCACCGGATACATCAGCACCGCGGCGCCGACGCCCGGATAGAGCGCGAAGCGCCACGGGTGGCGCAGTGACCAGCGCCGCGCCTGCTGGGTGACCCGATCGCCCTGGTCCGGCTTCGAGATCGCGCCGATGGCGGACACCAGCGTGAAGACGCTGATGCCGAGGCACAGGGCCCACGTCAGGTCGGGCGGTCCCGGCAGGACGAGGCCCATCAGGAAGCTGGTGCCCGCGACCGCTCCGCCCGAGACCGCGGCGGCCTTCCAGGGCGCGCCGCGCAGAGCCGCACCGGCCAGGGACATCTCGTCACGTCGAGTCAGTTCGTTCATATCTCAAGGCTGCAATCCGGCACGCCTCCGTGGCATCGGGGAAGCCCCTGAGCGCACCCTGAGCCGCCCCTCTGCCCTCCTCCGTCGCCGCTAGGCTCGGCCGTATGTCCGTTTCCTTCCGTACGGCCCGGCGCGACGACGTCCCGGCCATCCTGGCGATGTTGGACGACGACCCCATAGCCGCGGCCCGCGAGCCGGGCAAGGGAGTCGACCCCATGGCGGCCTTCGAGGCCATCGAGGCCGATCCGCGCAACGAGCTGCTCGTGGCGGAGGAGGACGGCCAGGTGATCGGGACGTTCCAGCTCACGTTCATCCCGGGGCTGTCGCGGCGAGGGGCGGAGCGGGCCCAGGTCGAGGCGGTCCGGGTGGCCGTGCCGTACCGGAACCGGGGGATCGGGCGCCGGATGATGGAGTGGGCCGTCGAGCGGGCACGCGAGCGCGGCTGCGGCCTCGTCCAGCTCACGACCGACAAGGCGCGGAATGACGCGCACCGTTTCTACGCCTCGCTCGGCTTCACCCCCTCCCACGAGGGCTTCAAACTCCGCCTCTGACGTGGTTCCCGCTCGGATCTGGCGGCCCCGCGCCCAACCTTTGATGGGGAAATCGGGATGTCAGGAGCCGCCATCTGGGCGCTGATGTCCGGTCAACGTTCGGAGACGGGCCGTGGGCTCGGATCGCCTGGCCGCGACCCCTTCGGCGCCGGGGCGATGTCGACGAGGTTGTCGTGGTAGACGGCGCCGCGGCCCATGTCGGCGTCGCGCTCGTCCACCACGGAGTTGGGGTTCGAGCCACCGGGACTGAGCTTGGGCCAGTGGCCCTTCGGCGCCGCGGCCACACCCGGCTTGACCCGGTCGCTGATCTCCGCGTACGCCGAGAACTCCCCGTTGTCGTTGAACACCCTGACGAGTTGCCCGTCGGTGAGCCCGCGCGCCTCCGCGTCCTTCGGATTGATCATGACCCGCGGCCCCTTGGACCGTCTGAGCAGCTCGGGGTTGTTGCTGAAGATCGTGTTGAGGAAGGTGTGCGAGGCAGGCGTGATCAGCGTCAGCTTCGTCGCCGACGCCGTACGAGCGCTGAGCGAGGGGACGTATCCCGCGACCCTGGGCAGACCGTCGGCCTCGGCCCGCTCGGAGACGAACTCCAGCCTGCCGGACGGCGTGGGGAAGCCGTCGGTGAAGGGGACGAACGGGTCGTCGACCGCGAGCCGCGCCCAGCCCTCCTTGCGCAGCCGCTCCAGCGTGATGCCCGGCGTCCCGCTGAGGAGCTGCTCGGCCAGCTCCAGGTCGGAGTCGTACAGCGAGGGCTCCGTCAGGCCCATGTGCCGGGCCAGCCGGCGGAAGGTCTCCGTCGTGGACACGCACTCGCCGGGGGCCTCGACGGCGGGCTCGTTCCACATCACGTACATGTGGCCGTAGCCCGCGTGCAGGTCCATGTGCTCGGTCTGCATGGTCGCGGGCAGCACGATGTCGGCGTAGTCGACGGTGTCGGTCGGGAACTGCTCCATCACGACCGTGAACAGGTCCTCGCGCAGCATCGCCTCGCGTACGCGGTTCTGGTCGGAGGTCGAGCCGAGCGGGTTGGCGGCATAGACCCACAGGCACTTCACGGACTCGTCCAGGCCGTCGGCCAGTCGGGTCATCGTCAGCGTGCGGACCGGCTTCTCCAGCAGGTCGTCGCGCGGGTCCACGCGCAGCGGGAAGTGCGCGGACGTGGAATAGGACACGCCGCCTCCCGGATGCCGCCAGTCGCCCGTCACCCCGGGGATGCAGGCGATCGCGCGCATCGCGGCACCTCCGCCCTCGTGCCGCTGGATGCCCATCGTCGCGCGGATGCCGGTGGGCCTGGTGTGCGCGAGCCGTACGCCGAGTGCGCGGATGTCCGCCTCGGGCAGGCCGGTGATCTCGGCCACCCTGCTCGGAGGATATTTCTGGATCTCTGCCTTGAACTCGTCCCAGCCGAGGGTGTGATTCTCCAGGTACTCCCGATCTTCGGCCCCCTCTTCCAGGACCACGTTGAGCAGCCCGAGGGCGAGGGCGCCGTCCGTCCCCGGCCGGATCGGCAGGTGCTCGTCGGCCTGGTCGGCGGTGCGGGTCCTGATGGGGTCGATCGCCACGACGTGCGCGCCGTTGGCCTTCGCGTCCTGGACGAACTTCCACATGTGGTGACCGCTGGTCAGGGTGTTGGTTCCCCACAGCAGGATCAGCTTGGACAGCGCGAACGTCTCGGGGTCCATGCCGCCGGGGGTGCCGTTGACGTACGTGACGCCGAGGTTCCCCGCGCGTGAGCAGATGTTCAGGTCGTGCTGGGACGCGCCGAGGACGTTCCAGAACCGCCGCCCGGCCAGGCCGCCCTCACCCTGGATGAACCCCAGCGTGCCGGTGCCCTGGTACGGCCAGATGGCTTCGCCGCCGTGCTCGGCGACGATGCCCGTCAGCCGGTCGGCGATCGTTCGGAGCGCCTCGTCCCAGCTGATCCGCTCGAACCGGCCGGAGCCCTTGGGCCCCACCCGCTTCATCGGGTGCAGGATCCGGTCGGCCGCTCGCGTGTGCTCCAGGTAGCGGTTGACCTTCACGCAGAGTGCGCCCCGGGTGAACGGATGATCGCGGTTTCCTCGCAGGCCGACCGCCTGGCCGTCCCTGACCGTCACCTCCCACGAGCACGTGTCGGGGCAGTCGAGCGGGCAGGCACCCAGAACGCGCAATTCCATGGCGGTAACTTTACGAGCCCCCCTCAAGATCTATCAGCCGGTCGACGTTCGCCCGGTCGTCCTCGGCGGTGCTCGGCCCCGTGGAGAACCACGCGTCGAGGATCTCGGTCAGGATCTGGCGGGAGGTCAGCCGGAGGCTCAGCGCGAGGACGTTGGCGTCGTTCCAGGTGCGCGCGCCCGCCGCGGTGGCCGCGTCGACGCACAATGCGGCACGTACGCCCGGTACCTTGTTCGCGGCGATCGAGGCCCCGGTCCCGGTCCAGCAGCAGACAATGCCCTGGTCCGCCCGGCCCGCCGCCACGTCCCGCGCGGCCTCGGAGCAGCACCACGCCCAATCCGCCCGGCCACCTGGGGCCAACGCTCCATAGAGTGTCACTGAATGACCGCGCCGCTCCGCTTCGGTCACGATATGTGACGCTATGCCATCAAGGCTGTCCGAGGCGAGTGAAAGTCGCATGGCATCGATTGTGGACACTGAGTGCGAAGATCGCACAGAATCGCTGGTGGTGAGGGGCATAAAGGAGAAGAACACGACGATGGAGACTCCTGATCACGGAGTCGTCCTCGTCGTCGAGCCCCTGCTGCCGCAGCGTATCCGCCGCCCGTCCGACGCCCTGCGCTTCCTGCTCACCCTGGTGGCGCTCGTCGCGGTGGTGCTGCTCGCCCTGGCGCTGCAGCGCACGCTCAACGGCCTGGAGACCGACGTCCAGGCGGGCACCGGGCGCGCGCCCGACGTGTTGTCGTTCGCATCGGGCCTGCTCGGCGGCATCTTCGTGCTGGTCGTCCCGGTGGCGTTCGCCGTCGAACGGGTCTTCCACCGCGACGGGATGCGCGTCACCCAGGGGCTGATCGCCGCCATCCTCGCCCTGCTGATCTCGTACTCGCTGGACGAGTGGCTGATCGGATCCGGCCCTCTCGAACTCAAGCAGCTCCTGACCGGCGGCAGGGACGTCGAGCCGCTCAACACCGTGCTGACCCCCGCCATCGCGTACGCCACGGCCGTACGGATGTCCCGCCGGCCCCGATGGCGCGCGCTGATGGCGGCGGCGATCGTGCTCGACGTGTTCGCCCTGTTCACCGCGACCAGGGTGACCGCGCTCGGGGTGATGGTCACCTATCTCGTCGGCCTCGCCGTCGGCTTCGGCACCCTGTACGGCATCGGCAGCGCGAACACCCGCCCGCCGGGCAGCGCGGTGGTCACCGCGCTGAGGCGGCTCGGCTTCGTCCCGGTGAGCGCGCGGCGGGTCGAGGACGACAGCTCGGGCAGCCGCCGCTACCTCGTGGGGCTCGCGGACAAGAGCCACCTCGACGTGACCGTCCTGGACCGTGACCGGCAGGTGGCCGGGATCGTCTACCGGCTGTGGCGGCGCGTGTGGCTGCACCCCGACACGAGACGACGGGCCATCCGCTCGCTCCGGGCCGAGTTGGAGCGCGAGGCCCTGATGGCGTACGCCGCCCAGGCGGCCGGGGCGAACCTGCCGCGCCTCCTCGGCACCAGCGAGGTGGGCACGGAGGCGGCGCTCCTCGCCTACGAACACGTCGGAAGCCGCTCGCTGGAGGAGCTCGGCGACGACGAGATCGACGACACGCTGCTCGCCCAGATCTGGGAGCAGGTGCGGCTGCTCCAGGCGCACCGGCTCGCGCACCGGCACCTCACCGGCGAGAGCATCCACGTGGACAAGGACGGCCGGGTGCTGCTCGTCGACGCGCGGAGCGGCGAGATCGCGGCCGGTGACCTGCTGCTCCGGCTCGACCTCGCTCAACTCCTGGCCTACCTTGGCCTGCGCGTGGGGCCGGAGCGCTCGGTCGCGTCGGCGGCGGCCGTGCTGGGCGCGGACACGCTCGCCGGAGCGCTGCCGCTGTTGCAGCGGATCGCGCTCAGCCGCGGCACCCGCGCCGCGGCGCGCAAGGAGAAGAACCTCCTGCCCGCCCTCCGTGAGCAGATCGTCGCGCTCAAGCCGCAGATCGAGGTGGACGAGGTCCGGCTCGAACGGTTCCAGCCGAAGACCCTGGTGACGATCATCGCGAGCGCCATCGCCGCGTACATCCTGCTCTCCCAGATCAGCCAGGTGAACCTGTTCTCGGTGGTGACCAGCGCCAACTGGGCCTGGGGCGGCGTGGCCCTGGTCGGCGCCGGCCTGAGCTATGTCGCCGCCGCGATCATGTTGCGCGGGTTCGTCCCCGAGCAACTCCCGCTCGGGCCGACCGTCCTGGCGCAGTTCGCCGCGTCGTTCGTGAAGCTGGTCGCGCCCGCCGCGGTCGGCGGCGTCGCGATCAACACCAGATACCTGCAGAAACGCGGCATCCCTTCCGGCCCGGCGGTGGCCAGCGTGGGCGCGTCCCAGCTCATCGGCCTGATGTTCCACCTCGTGCTGCTGGTGTTCTTCGGATACATCACGGGCACGCAGGCGGCGCCGTCCCTGACCCCGTCACGAGGGCTGCTGATCGCGCTGCTCGCGGTCGCCGTGCTCTGCCTGATCGTGCTGGCCGTCCGGCCGCTGCGCCGGTTCGTGACCGTACGGCTGCGTGCGATGTTCTCCGGCGTGGTGCCCCGGCTGCTGGACGTGCTCCAGTCGCCGTCCAAGATCTTCGAAGCGGTCGGCGGAACGCTGCTGCTCACCATCGCCTTCGTGGCCTGCCTGTACGCGTGCGTCCGGGCGTTCGGCGGTGACCTGAGCTTCGCGGCGATCGCCGTGGTCTTCCTCACGGCCAACGCGATCGGCTCGGCCGCCCCCACACCGGGTGGTCTGGGGGCGGTCGAGGCGGCACTCTCCGTGGCGCTGACGGTCGCCGGGATGGACAGGTCCCTCGCCCTGTCGGCCGTGCTGCTGTACCGGCTGATGACGTTCTGGCTGCCTGTCCTGCCCGGCTGGGCGTCCTTCGCCTGGCTGCAACGCCACAACGCCCTCTAGCCGTACGAACCCGTACGGCCAGAGGGCGCCCGGTCAGCCGTCGCTGGAGGCGGCCCAGAGGTTGATGCCGGCCTCGACGGCGTCCTTGTCGATGGCGTCCAGCTCGTCCTGCGTGAAGTCGAGGCCCTTCACCGCGTCGAGGCTGTCGTCGAGCTGGGCGACGCTGCTCGCGCCGATCAGGACCGAGGTCACCCGCCGGTCCCGGAGCGCCCACGCCAGGGCCATCTGCGCGAGGGACTGGCCGCGCCGACGCGCGATCTCGTGCAGCGTGCGGATGTGCCGCAGCGTCTCGTCGGTCAGCAGTCCGGGGTCCAGGGACTTGCCCTGGGCGGCCCGGGATCCCTGGGGGATGCCGTCCAGGTATCGGTCGGTCAGCATGCCCTGGGCCAGCGGGGAGAACGCGATGCAGCCCACGCCCTCCTCTTCGAGGGTGTCGAGCAGGCCGCCCTCGATCCACCGGTTGAGCATGGAGTACGACGGCTGGTGGATGAGCAGCGGCGTCCCCATGGCCCGCAGGATGTCCGCGGCCTCCTTCGTCCTCTCGGGGGAGTACGACGAGATCCCGGCGTAGAGCGCCTTGCCGGAGCGAACGGCGTGGTCCAGCGCCCCCATGGTCTCCTCGAGCGGCGTCTCGGGGTCGAACCTGTGGCTGTAGAAGATGTCCACGTAGTCCAGGCCCATGCGCGAGAGCGACTGGTCGAGGCTGGACAGCAGGTACTTGCGCGAGCCCCACTCGCCGTACGGGCCGGGCCACATGTCGTAGCCCGCCTTCGTCGAGATCACCAGCTCGTCCCGATATTTCGCGAAATCTTCGCGGAAGAGGCGACCAAAGTTGATCTCCGCCGAGCCGTACGGCGGGCCGTAGTTGTTGGCCAGGTCGAAGTGCGTCACGCCCCGGTCGAACGCCCGGCGCAGGATGGCGCGCTGGGTGTCGATCGGCTTGTCGTCCCCGAAGTTGTGCCAGAGCCCCAGAGAGACCGCCGGCAGCTTCAACCCGCTTCTCCCGGTCCGCTTGTACGGCATGGGGCCGTACCGATCGTCGGCAGCGGTGTAGGTCATTCCGTCACTCCAGCTCTGTCGAGAATCCAGGACAGCGCGAAGGCCTCCTCGCGCCACGCGTCATAGCGGCCGCTCCTGCCGCCGTGGCCCGCGCCCATCTCGGTCTTGAGCAGGAACGGGCCACCCTGGGCGGTGGCACGCAGCCTGGCGATCCACTTCGCGGGCTCGTGGTACAGCACGCGGGTGTCGTTCAGGCTGGTGATCGCCAGGATCGGCGGGTACGGCCTGCCGTCGATGTTCTCGTATGGCGAGTACGACTTCATATAGGCATAGACATCCGGATTGTGTAGAGGATCGCCCCACTCGTCCCATTCGATGACGGTCAACGGCATCGACGGGTCCAGGATCGTGTTCAGAGCGTCCACGAACGGCACCTCGGCGACGATCCCGGCGAACTCCTCCGGCGCGATGTTGGCGACCGCGCCCATGAGCAGGCCGCCCGCGGAACCGCCCCGGGCGATGATCGCGCTGGACCAGCCCGCCGCCTTGAGATGCCCGGCACAGGCCACGAAGTCGGTGAAGGTGTTCTTCTTCTTGGTCAGCTTGCCGTCCTCGTACCAGCCGCGGCCCATCTCGCCGCCGCCTCTGACGTGCGCCACGGCGAAGACGAACCCCCGGTCGAGGAGCGACAGCCGGGCCACCGAGAAGTACGGGTCGATCGACGTCTCGTAGCTGCCGTAGCCGTACAGGAGGGTGGGAGCGGGCCGGGCGGTGCCCTTCCTCATCACGATCGAGATGGGCACCCGGGTGCCGTCGTCGGCGGTCGCCCACTCGCGGAACTGCTCATAGTCCTCGGGGTCGTACCCGCCGAGCACGGGCCTCCGCTTGAGGAGGATCAGCTCGTCCGACGCGAGGTCGTAGTCGTACACCGACGGCGGAGTGACCATCGAGGTGTAGGCGAGCCGCAGCCGGGTGGCCTCGAACTCCGGGTTCCCCGACGGCGTCACCTCGTAGAGCGGCTCCGGGAACGGGATCTCGTACGGCTCACGCGCCCCGCCCGGCAGGATCCTGATGCCGGTCAGCCCCTGGCGGCGGAAGTGCACGACGATGTGGTCCTTGAAGGCGTCCACGTCGAGCAGCCGGGTGTCCTCGCGATGCTCGATCAGCGGCGTCCACGTCCCGGGGTCGTCGAGCGGCGCGGTGGCCAGCTCGAAGTTCCGCGCGTCGTCGTTGTGCAGGACCAGGAAGTGGTCGCCCGCGTGGTCGAGGTCGTACTCGACACCGGTGCGGCGCGGCCGTACGACGGCGAACTCGCCGGTCGGGTCGGCGGCGTCCAGCACCCGGATCTCACTGGTGATCTTGCTGCCCGCGCTGAGCACGAGGTATCGCTGGCTGCGCGTCAGTCCGATGCCGACCCAGAACCGCTCGTCGTCCTCCTGGTAGACGAGGACGTCCTCCTCGGATCCCAGCGTGTGGCGGTGCACCCGATAGGGACGCCACGCCTCGTCGATCGTGGTGTAGAAGAACGTCGAACCGTCGGCCGACCACGTTCCGCCGTAGAAGATGCCCGGAATCTCGTCCGGGAGGAGCTCGCCGGTACCGAGGTCCTTGAACCTCAGCGTGAACCGCTCGTCACCGGAGAAGTCCGTGGAGTACGCCAGCATCGTGCCGTCGGGGCTGACCGAACTCGTCCCGAGTGCGAAGAACGGACTGTCGCCGGCCAGAACGTTCCCGTCCAGGAGGATCTGCTCGCCGGGAAGGGGCTCCCCTGCCGTCAGCGCGGGCGGATCGTCCCCGTCCGCCGCGACCCGGCAGTGGATGCCGTACTGCTTGCCCTCCTCGGTGCGCGAGTAGTACCACCAGGCACCCTTGCGCGTCGGGACCGACAGGTCGGTCTCCAGGGTGCGGGCCTTGATCTCCTGGAAGACCGTCTCCTCGAGGTCCTTCAGGTGGCCGGTCACCTGCTGCGTGTAGGCGTTCTCGGCCTCCAGGTAGGAGATGGTGTCCGCGTCGTCTTTCTTGAACAGCCACGCGTACTCGTCGATCACGATGTCGCCGTGATGGGTGCGGGCGGCCGGAATCTTCTTCGCCACAGGTGGCATCTCGCTGCTCACGGGCCGAGTCTATGTTCGGGTCCGTGCGGGCCGCGGGGGTTCGTTTCGTACGGCTTGCGCCCACTTGATGGGCGCGGGCATGGCGGCCTGCTCGAGCCGTACTCGGGTGCTCCGAATGACTGCTAATCTTTTGCCGTCGGCAACGCCCGGCACAACCCCTTCCGATCTCTTCGGCGATCAAGCATGGGCGAGTGCGGGAAACGTCGATAATCCTTTGAAACACGCTGGTCCTGAAGATTAGTTCGCGAGAACGTCTCTGGTCTGGTAAGTTAGAGGGGTTGCCCCGGAGACGGGGCGGCTGCGATTCCTCTCGGGTTGCAGGGTTCGG
>NZ_JADDIL010000063.1:0-61097 GCF_020826795.1 Microtetraspora sp. AC03309
CATAAGGAGTCTGGCCCCGCGTCATCCGAGGCGAGGCCAGAACGCAAGATCTTCAGTGATCTTCTAGGCGGAGCCGTACGTGCATCCTGTGTCCGGCGAACCCGCATGAGCTGCGCTCATATATGTCGGGGTCGGACCGGAAACCAGGGAAGGAAACACCCGGAACCCCGATCCGCGTCCCCTGCCGGGATGACACAAGATCACCCGCGTGACGGATGCCCGGGCATCTGACGCTCGCCTAGCTTGCTCGGTGCAACGGGGCGCATGAGGTGTCCCGTACGGGAAGAAAGGCGGGGATACGTATGAGCAAGACGCGTACCACCCTCGACGACATCGCGGCCTTCGGTCCGGAGCTCGACGAGGGTCAGCTTCTTCAGGTGAGCGGCGGCGCCAAGAGCCAGGTCATCGAGATCCACGGCGGCCACTCGCACACCTCCGGCGACAGCAACTAGTTCGCCGCGGGGGCGCGACCGCGTCGCGCCCCCGCCCGGAGCCCCACCGATGATCCTCGTCCTGACCTCCGACGGAGACGAGCACGCCGACCGGGTCGTGAAGCCGCTCATGGCCGCGGGCGCGGACGTCGTCGTCTTCGATCCCGCCTCCTTCCCGACCGCCGCCACCCTCGAGATCGGCCACTCCGGCGACGGTTCGACCAGCCGCGTGTTCGGCCGCGCGGGTCGCCGCCTCGTCCTCGACGAGCTGACCGCGCTCTGGTACCGCCGGCCCCTCGACCCGGTCGCGCATCCGCGGGTCGCCGCCCGCGACTACGTGGAGGAGGAGTGCCGCGTCATGGCCGAGAGCCTGTGGGACAGCCTCGACTGCCTCACGGTTCCCGCCTCCCGGCCGGTCATCGACCGCGCGGCGCGCAAGCCGTACCAGCTCGAACTGGCCAGGCGGCTGGGCTTCGAGCTTCCCGCGACGCTGATCACGACCGACCCCGAGAGCTTCCTCGACTTCTACGACCGGCACGAGGGCCGTGTGATCACCAAGCCCGTGCACGGCAACCAGCTCGAAGCGGAGGGAGAGCGGTTCGGCCGGTTCGCGGCCCCCGTCACCCCTGCGGACGTCGCGTACGCGGACGCCCTGCGCTTCTGCCCGGTCATCGTCCAGGCGTACGTGCCCAAGCGGGTCGAGATACGCGTGACCGTGGTGGGCAGGAAGGTCTTCGCCGCGGAGATCCATTCCCAGGTGAGCAACCACACCCGGTACGACTGGCGGCACTACGACCCCGGCGCGACGCCCATCCGGGCGCACGACCTGCCGCCGGAGATCTCCCAGCGGTGCCTGGACCTGGTCGAGCGGCTCGGGCTGGCCTACGGCGCGATCGACCTGATCCTCACGCCGGACGGCCGCCACGTCTTCCTGGAGATCAACCCGAACGGCCAGTTCCTCTGGATCGAGGACGCGACCGGGCTGCCCATCGGCGCGGCGATCGGCGAGCTGCTCATGAGCGGAGTGACGTGATGACGGACGGGCGGATGCTCGCCGAGGCGATCGACATGCTCGGCGCCGGTACGGCCGAGCGTGACCTTGACGGGTTCAGGGCGCGGCACCCGGAGGCGCGGGTGCGGCTGGTCGCCCAGCGTGAGGAATATGACGGATCACTTCATCACGCCCTGCTCATCAAGGAACGCGACGGCGCCACGATCTCCCTCTCGTGGTGTCCCGACCGGGCGCTGCCCTGGCCGCTGCGCGGTGTGCACCGGGCCGGTGAGCATCTGCTGCTCCGGGTCAACGGGGTCGAGACCCCGGTGGCCAGGGCCATCGCCTGCCTGGACTTCATCTGGGACGAGTCGCGGCTGGCCGACCGCCTCATCGGCGACAGCCTCGTACGCGAGGTGCTGGAGGAGGAGCAGGAACCGCTGACCGACGCGGAGCTCCAGGAGGCGATGGACGCGTTCCGCCGGGCCCGCGGCCTGCTGACCGGCGGCGCGATCCGGGCGTGGATGGACCGCAACCGCATCTCCCACCACGAGCTGGAGGAGCTGGTCGTGCTTGAGGCGTCCGTGGCCAGGCTACGGTCGCGGGTGGCCGCCGGCCGGGTCGAGGACTGGTTCGCCGCGCACGGTCACGAGTTCGACGTCGCCCGCGTCGCGCGGGTGGAGTTCACCGACGGGCCGCGCGTGCTCGCCGCCGACGGGTTCCTCGACGCCGTGGAGCGGGCCTTCGCGGACGGTACGGCACGGCCGGGCGAGGTGTTCGCCACGCTGCGCAGAGGAGAGCTGGATCCGGAGACGGCCGGCCGGGTCTTCGGAGCCGCGCCGGGGACGGTCACCGGTCCGTTCGAGACGGAGCACGGTCACCTGGTGATCAAGGTGCTGGCGGTGGAGTCCGCCGTCCTCGACGGCGCCGTGCGCGACCTCGTCGAACGCCGGATCTTCGCCGAATGGATCGAGCGGCGCAGGAGCACGGCCAAGATCGAATGGTTCTGGGGAACCACGGAGCGGACCGGCGCGTCCGGCTCCTCCGGCGTCGCGGATCCGGCCGGTACGGCTGGGCGGGCCGGCACATGACGGGACTTCCGTACCGGGAGAAGGCGGTTCACCACCACATGGCCGCCCGGCGGCGCGTCGAGCGGCCGTACCGGATCTCCAGGAGGCTCCTGCTCGGCCTGTGGATCTACGTCGGGCTGCTCGCGATGTCGATGGCGGCCGTGGTGCTGATCGGCGTCCTTCCCTCGCTCGGAGCGGGGCGATGAGGCGCGGGCGGGTGCCCGTGATCAGGCAGGCCACGATGGCCGACTGCGGCGCGGCCTGCCTGGCGATGGTCCTCGGGCACCACGGACGCCGCACGACCGTGCGCGAGGTCGGCGAGCACGTCCAGGTGTCGCGGGACGGGCTGAACGCGTTGGCCATCGCGGAGGCCGCCAGGTCGTACGGCCTGCGCGCCAAGGCGTTCTCGCTCGCCCCCGAGCAGCTCGGCGCGGTGCCCGGACCGTTCATCGTGCACTGGGAGTTCAACCACTTCCTGGTCGTCGAGCGGTGGCGTCCGGACGTCGTCGAGGTCGTCGATCCCGCCTCCGGGCGGCGCAGGCTCACGCCGGAGGAGTTCGACGTCGGGTTCACCGGGGTCGTCCTGGCCTTCGAACCCGGCCCCGAGTTCGACGTCCAGGGCCCGCAGCGCCGCCCGTGGCGCCGGGACCTGGTCCGCGCCCTGCTGACCCGCCACCGCGGGCTGCTGCTCCAGGCGTTGTTCGCGTCCCTGCTGTTGCAGGGGGTCGCCCTCGTCCTTCCCCTGCTCTCCGGGCTCGTCGTCGACGAGGTACTCCCCGGAGGGAACCGCTATCTGCTGCGGATCCTCCTCGTGGGGCTCGGCTTCGTCGTGCTCACCCAGGCGATACTCACGTATCTCCGTACGGCCGTGCTGCTCACGTTGCGGGCGCGGGCGGACACCCAGTTCACGGCGGGGGTGGTCGGGCACCTGTTCACGCTGCCCTACCGGTTCTTCACCCTCAGGGGGACGAGCGACCTGGTCATGAGCACGCAGAGCGCGGCCAGCCTCCGGGCCATGCTGTCCGGCCAGGCGCTCTCCGCGCTGCTCGACGGTCCGATGGCCGCGGTCCTCATGACGCTGGTCCTGCTGGGCGATCCCGTGCTCGGGGGATGCCTGCTCGCCGTGGCGGTCGTCCAGGTCGCGCTGCTGCTGGCCACCCGGAGGCGGATCGCCGACCTGACCGGGCGCGAGATGACCGCCGCCGCCACGACCCAGGGCCGGCTCATCGAGTCCATCGGAGGCATCGAGACGATCAAGGCGTCCAGCGCCGAATGGCGTGCCATGGAGCGGTGGTCCGGGATGTTCACCGCCCAGATGAACGCCGACATGCGTCTCGGCCTGACCCGCGGGGTCCTGGACGCGGTCCTGTCGGGGATCAGGATCCTCGGTCCCGCGCTGCTGCTGCTCGTGGGCGCGTCACGGGTGCTCGACGGCGAGCTGACCCTGGGCACCATGCTCGCGCTCAACGCGCTGGCCATGTCCACCCTCACTCCGCTGACCTCGCTGCTGACCAGCCTCCAGGAGCTCCAGGAGGCCGGGGCGCACTTCGAGCGACTGGCCGACATCGTCGAGGCAGAGCCCGAGCGGAGAGGCAGGAAGCGGCCGCACCTGCGCGGCGAGGTGGTCCTCCGGGACGTCGGATTCCGCTTCGACCCGCGCTCCCCGTGGACGGTAAGGAACGTGTCGCTCGCGGTCGGGCCGGGGCAGAAGATCGCCCTCGTGGGCAGTTCCGGGTCGGGCAAGAGCACGCTGGGACGGATCCTGCTGGGCCTGTACCAGCCGGTCGAGGGCGACGTCTGGTACGACGGGACGCCCGCGTGGGACATCGACGCGCGCTGGTTGCGCAGCCGATTCGGCGTGGTCACCCAGGATCCGCACCTCTTCACCGGGACCATCAGGGACAACATCGGCCTGGCCGTTCCGGACGCCTCGCTGGAGCAGGTGGTGGCGGCGGCCAGGATGGCCTGCGTCCACGACGACATCATGGCCATGCCCATGGGCTACGAGACGATGCTCACCGAGGGCAGCGGTCTCTCCGGCGGCCAGCGGCAGCGGATCGCGCTCGCGCGGGCGCTCCTGCCCCAGCCCAGGGTCCTGCTGCTCGACGAGGCGACGAGCCATCTCGACACCGCCGCCGAGGCGGCGATCGAGCACAACCTCGCCTGGCTGACCCAGACCCGCATCGTGATCGCCCACCGGCTGAGCACGGTACGCGACGCCGACCAGATCCTCGTCGTCGAGGCGGGCCGGATCGTCGAACGGGGCACCCACGACGAGCTGATGCGGTACGGCGGCCGGTACGCCGCCCTGACCGAGCGGCAGTCCATCCGCTGACCAGGCCATCCGCTGACCAGGCCGTCCACTGACGAGGCCGTTCGCCGACCGGGTTCGTCGCCGGCAGGGCGTCGTCAGTAGGGCGTCGTTAGTAGGGCTTGCGGAAGCCGTACGTCTCATGCCGCCTGACGAAGCCCAGCGACGCGTACAGCCCGGCCGCGGGGAGGTTCTCGGCGTTGTGGTTCATGGTCACCGTGGTCATGCCCCGCTCCGCCATGCGTCGCATCGCGTACAGCATCGCCGCGCGGGCGAGGCCCATGCGCTGGAAGTCCCGGTGGGTGCCGACCGGCTCGAAGTGCCCGATCCGGTTGCGGTCGTCGGTCCAGTACACGGTGAACGCCGCGATCCTCCCGTCAGGGGACTCGACGACGATCTCGCGCGCGGGGTCGTAGCCGGGCTTCTCCATGACCGCCGACCGGTACAGCTCTCCCGTCCAGTCCTCGTCGAAGGAGTGGTTGCGGGCCACCGCGAGCTGCTCGGCGTCCTCCGGCCGGGCCTCGCGCAGGACGAATCCGCCGGGCGGCACCGGCTCGGGGAGGGGCCCGGCCAGATCGCGTTCGTTGACGTGGTCCCAGGTGCGGAAGCGGGCGAACCCGAGCCGGGTGAGCAGCTCGGCCCGGGTCGTGTCGCAGTCGAACAGGTCGGTCAGCACGAACGGCTCGTCGCGGCCCATGAGACGGCCCGTCGTCTCGTACGCGACGCGGAGCATCTCCAGCTCCGCAGGCGTACCGCGTAGTGACGGCGCGGTGAAGACGTCGAACGCCGAGCCGAAGCGCAGGTTGACGGCGATCCCGGCGATGGCGCCGCCGTGCTCCCAGACGTGGACGAGCTCTCCCACGGGACGCCGCCCGCGGAGGTTCTCGTAGATGCGGTGCGGCAGCTCGCCGATGTGGTCGTATCCGCACCGGCCGGCCACGGCGATCCACTCCGCGAAGGTCCGCTGGAGGAGAGGAAGGTCCGCGTCGGAGTAGGGACGCATGGTCAGTTCGGCCGCGATGGTCACCCGGTCATCCTGCCGCCCGGAGTGCCATCGTTCATCCCATTTTGCCGGCGTGGATCGGTGCGGGCCGGCGTGGATCGGCGTGGATCGGCGTGGATCGGTGCGGACCGGTCGGCTTGGGTGGCCAGACCGGGACGATCGTTCCTTCGCCGCGTCGTTCGTCGCAGAGTACGCGGGCCGGGGATCAGACGGGTGTGCGGGCCTCGATGAGGAACCGGGTGGCGTGCGCGACGAACGGGCCGTCGGCCTCGATCCGGTCGTGGAAGGCCCTGAGCTCGGCGCGGTAGCGGTCGACCGTGAACCCCGGGACGATCCAGATCACTTTCCTGAGGAAGTAGATCACCGCTCCGACGTCGTGGAACACCGTACGCAGGGACTCCAGCCGTAGGTCGAGCACCTCAAGGCCGGCCGACTCGGCCGCCGCCCGGGCGCGCTCGGGGTCGCGGGCGTAGCCGGGCGGCTGCGGGCCCATGAAGAACTCCGTCACCTCCGCGACGCTCCTCGGGCCGACCTCCTGGGAGAGGTATGTCCCTCCCGGCTGGAGCACGCGGGCGATCTCCTCCCATCCGGTGGACACCGGATGCCGGCTGATCACGAGATCGAAGGCGTCGTCGGCGAACGGGAGCCGCGAACCGTCGCCCGTGTCGACGACCACGACCCCGCGCGGGCGCAGCAGGCGGCTCGCCCGCGCGACGTTCGGCGGCCATGACTCCGTGGCGGCGGTCAGGGCGGGCAGCTGCGGCACGCTCGCGAGCACCTCGCCGCCACCGGTCTGGATGTCGAGCGCGGCCGTGGCGCGGGCCATGCGCTCGGCCACCAGTCGCGCGTAGCCCCACGACGGGCGCTCCTCCGTGGCGCGGCCGTCCAGCCAGGAGAAGTCCCAGCCGTCGACGGACGCGGATTCCGCCTCGGCGACCAGCTCGTCGAACGTCCTCGTCATGGTCCGAGGCTGTCAGTTCTCCTCCGGTCCGGTCCATGGATTTTCCGGCCTATGCGTACATGCAGCCTGTATGTATATTTCTCGGTATCCGGAAGGAAGATCGGGAGCCGGGCCCCGGCGCACGGGCGGCCCTCGTTCGCCTTCCCGCGCGGAGGCCGTCGCGGAGACGGCAGGAGAGGCGGCGACATGGAACTGACCCCGGCCCGGACGATCGACGGCCTCATCGCGGAGTACGCCGCGTTCGCGGACCTGGTCGGCGGGTTGTCCCTGGAGGAACTGGACCTGCCCACCCGGTGCGCGAACTGGGCGGTGCGCGACGTGGCCGCTCACGTCGTGGGCAACGCCGCCGACACGCTCGCGCTGACCGTCGGCAGCCGGAGCCCGGACGAGCAGGCCCGTGCCTTCCGCGACCACGATCACGCCGCCGAACTGCGCAGCGCCGCCGCCGACATCCGGCCGCTGCTCCACGCCTCCACCGACTACTGGAACCGCCCCAGCCTGGTTCCGGAACGGACGATCGGCAACGGCGTCCTGACCCTCTGGTACGACGCGTACCTGCACGCCGACGACATCCGTACGGCGCTGGGCCGGCCGAGCGAGCGCGGCCCGGGGCTGGCGGCGGCGGTGCGATGGGTCGTGGCCGAGCTCGGTGCCAAGGGGTGGGGCCCCGCGCGGATCGCCCTCGACGGCTCGGACGAGACCGGCGTCGTCGAGCCGGGTGGCGTCGAGTCGGGTGCCTTCGAGTCGGGTGCCTTCGAGCCCGGCGTCTTCGAGGCGGGTGTCTTCGAGATCGGCGGAGCCGGGGCGGCGGAGGAGCCGATCCTGCGCGCGGACGCCCTGCGGTTCGTGCTGGTGGCGACGGGACGGGCCGATCCGGCCGAGCTCGGCCTCGATGAGAGCGTGAACGTCCACCACTGATCCGTACGATTGGCCTATGGGCAACCGGAAGGTCGAACAGGGCGAAACGACACGGACCGCGCTCGTCGAGGCCGCCGCCGCCCTGTTCGCCGAGAAGGGGTACGCCGACACCTCCACCGGTGAGGTCGTCGCCCGGGCCAACGTCACGCGAGGAGCGCTCTACCACCACTTCGCGGACAAGGAGGAGATCTTTCGCGCCGTCCTGGAGACCGTCGAGGGCGACATCTTCGACCGCGTCAACGCCGCGACGGCCGCCTCCATCGAGGCCGGAGCCGGGGATCCGGCGAGCCTGCTGCGCGTCGGCACCGACACCTTCCTCGACGCCTGCCTCGAACGCCCGGTCCAGCGGATCCTGCTCCAGGAAAGCACGTCGGTGCTGGGCTGGAGCCATTGGCAGCGCCTCGACAACCCCCGATGCCCGCGCCGCCTCCTGGCCCATGGCCTCGCCCAGGCGGTCGACGCGGGCATGATCGCCGATCAGCCCGCCGAGCCGCTCACGCACCTGCTGTACGGCGCGCTCGTCCAGGCCGGCATGATCATCGCGGGGGCCGACGATCCCGTGGCGACCCGCGCCGCCATGGGCACCGCCGTCGAGCGCCTGCTCGACGCACTCTTCGCCGCGGGGACCGGACGCCCGGTCCGGGATCGGCATCGCTCCTTGGCCCTGTGATCCGTTCGGAACCACCGATCAGCCGACCCGCGGGCTGAACCGCTCGACGAACCGTGTCTCCGCGAGTAACCGGACAGCCCGGAAGCTCCGTTCGGTCGGGAACGGTGGATCGAGGTTGACCTCCGGCGCGTACGACAGCGGCGCCCGCCTGCGCTGACGTGACGGCCGGTTCCTCGTCTGAGATCAGCGTGCGGGGCGGGATGGGCCCGGCCGCTCCACCGTCTGATCGACGGGATCGACGGCTCGCCTCGCCCGGCGCCCTCTCCCGTACGGCACCGCAGGCGTGTGCCGTGGCGGACGCGTGCCTGCCGGGCCACTCATCAGAGCATAAGACTCGCTTGACACCATCGTTCTTAATAGAGAGCATTGCTCTCGAAACGGAGCAATGCGCCGAACGATGTCTCGATCGGAGAGAACCATGACCACTCCCAGCTCTTCCCGTGCCCGCCTTGGCGCCGGTTCGCTCGCGGCGGCCGGTGTCCTGTTCCTCCTGTATCCACTTGTGCGGCCGTACTCGGACGAGACGACGCTCGCGGGCGCCCGGGCGATGGCCTCCTCGGCGTGGATGGCGGCTCACCTGTTCGCCGTGGTGGGGTTCGTCCTGCTCACGCTGGGACTGCTGGCGCTGCACCGCGTCCTCGACCGGCCTCTCACGCTGCCCGCCGTCGTGGTCACGTGGATCGGCGTGGGGCTGACGTTGCCGTACTACGGGGCCGAGGTCTTCGGGCTGAACGTCATCGCGGGACGCGCGCTCCAGGAGCAGGACGCGTCGCTGCTGGCGCTCGCCGACGAGTTCCGGTTCGGCCCGGCGGCGGTCACGATGTTCGGGGGCGGACTTCTGCTGCTCGGTGTCGGCGTGGTCCTGGCGGCCGTCGCCATCTGGCGCTCCGGTGTGCTGGCGCGGTGGAGCGGCGTCCCGCTGGCCGCCGGATTCATCCTGTTCCTCCCGCAGTTCTTCGGCTCGCCCGCGATCCGTATCGCGCACGGTGGCCTGATCGCGATCGGCGGGCTCTGGGTGGCCGTGGAGATGTGGCGGGCACGTCGCGCCTGATCCGCCCTCCCGTCCGATCCGCCGCTTGCGCCAGGGCGGGCCCTTCCCGACGGGATCGGTTCCGGCCGGGCGACGAGTACTGCCTCGCGCGACGCGGGGCAGGAGTCGGTCAGGAAGAGCGGAAGAGAGCCGGCCCGACGCCGGTCGGGGGGAGCTTCGTATGGCCAGGCAGACCATCGCCGATCAGTTCGTCGACATCCTCGCCCAGGCGGGCGTCCGGCGGATCTACGGCGTCGTCGGGGACAGTCTCAACCCGATCACCGATGCCGTTCGCCGGGCCCCCGGCATCGACTGGATCCAGGTGCGGCACGAGGAGACCGCGGCCTTCGCCGCCGGCGCCGAGGCGCAGCTCACCGGCGACCTGGCGGCGTGCGCGGGCAGTTGCGGCCCGGGAAACCTGCATCTGATCAACGGCCTGTACGACGCGCACCGCAGCATGGCGCCGGTGGTCGCGCTCGCCGCGCAGATTCCCAGCAGCGAGATCGGCACCGCCTACTTCCAGGAGACCCACCCCGACCGGCTGTTCGCCGAATGCAGCCACTACTCGGAGCTGATCTCGCATCCTTCGCAGATGCCGCGGGTGCTGCAGACGGCGATCCAGCACGCGGTGGGCCGGTCGGGTGTCTCGGTGGTCAGCCTGCCCGGCGACATCGCGGCCCGTGAGGCGCCCCAGAAGGCGGCCGAACTGGCGCTGGTCACCCGCCGTCCCACGATCCGCCCGGCCGATGAGGAGATCGACGCGCTGGCCATGATGGTCGACGACGCCCGGCGGGTGACGCTGTTCTGCGGCAGCGGTACGGGGGGAGCGCACGACGAGGTCATGGCCTTCGCCGAACGGATCAAGGCGCCGGTGGGCCACGCGCTGCGCGGCAAGGAATGGATCCAGTACGACAATCCCTACGACGTGGGCATGACGGGGCTGCTCGGCTACGGCGCGGCGTACGACGCCATGCACGAGGCCGACCTGCTGATCCTGCTCGGCACGGACTTCCCGTACAACGCGTTCCTGCCGGAGGACGTGCGCATCGTCCAGGTCGACGTACGGCCCGAGCACCTGGGGCGGCGGTCCAAGCTGGACCTGGCGGTGTGGGGCGACGCCCGCGAGACGCTCCGCGCGCTGATCCCGCGGGTCGAGGAGAAGACCGACCGCAGATTCCTCGACCGGATGCTGAAGAAGCACTCCGACGCGCTCAACGGTGTCGTGGAGGCGTACACGCGCGACGTGGAGAAGCATGTCCCGATCCATCCGGAGTACGTCGCGTCGGTCCTCGACGAGGAGGCCGCCGACGACGCCGTCTTCACGGTGGACACCGGCATGTGCAACGTCTGGGCCGCCCGCTATCTCACCCCGAACGGCCGGCGGCGGGTGATCGGCTCCTTCAGCCACGGGTCGATGGCCAACGCGCTGCCCCAGGCGCTCGGCGCGCAGTTCGCCCACCGCGGCCGGCAGGTCGTCTCGTTGTCGGGTGACGGCGGTTTCTCCATGCTCATGGGCGACTTCCTGTCCCTGGTCCAGCACGACCTGCCGGTGAAGGTGGTGCTGTTCGACAACTCCTCGCTCGGCATGGTCGACCTGGAGATGATGGTCGCGGGCCTGCGGCCGTACGGCACGACCTACCCGCACACCGACTACGCCGCCATCGCCCGCGCGGCGGGGGCGTACGGCGTCCGGGTGGAGGATCCGAAACAGGTCAGGGACGCGCTGCGCGATGTGCTCCGCCATGACGGCCCGGCTCTCGTCGACGTCGTCACCGATCCGAACGCCCTCTCCCTCCCGCCGCGCATCACGGGGGAGCAACTCGCGGGGTTCGCGCTCTCGGCGGGGAAGCTGGTGCTGGACGGCGGGGTCGGCCGGATGGTCCAGATGGCCCGGTCCAACCTCCGCAACATCCCTCGCCCGTGACGACGCCTCGGAGCAGTCCGACAACTCACATGTTCTTGACAATAAAAATTGTCGGTGACATCGTTGGCGCATGTTCGAAGTTGCGGTGATCGAGGATCCGGCGGCGGCGGAGGTCTCACTGGACCCGGTGCGCGCCCGGCTGCTCGCCGAGCTGGCCGAGCCCGGATCGGCCACGATGCTGGCCGCCAAGATCGGCCTGCCGCGGCAGAAGGTGAACTATCACCTCAAGGCGTTGGAGAAGCACGGGCTGGTCGAGCTCGTGGAGGAGCGCAGGAAGGGCAACGTCACCGAGCGCGTGCTGCGCGCCACGGCGGCGTCGTACGTGATCTCACCGGCCGCGCTCGCCGACGTGCAGCCCGACCCCTCCCGCTCGCCCGACCGGTTGTCGGCACGCTGGCTGCTCGCCCTGGCCGCCCGGCTGGTGAGCGACGTCGGCGCCCTCCTCACCGGCGCGGCGCGGGCGCGCAAGCGGGTCGCCACGTTCGCCCTGGACGGCGAGGTGCGATTCGCCACGGCGGCAGACCGCGCCGCGTTCGCCGAGGAGCTCACGAACGCGGTCACCGCACTGGTATCCAAATATCACGACGAGACGGCCGAGGGCGGGCGCGATCACCGCGTGATCGTCGCCGTCCATCCGAGCGTCAGGCCCGTGATCACGACCGAGACAGAGACGAAGGAGTCCTGACGTGCCGCACGAGTTCGAGGTGCGCGAGGAGATCGCGCTGGATGCCACTCCGGAGCAGGTGTGGGAGGCCATCGCCACCGGTCCGGGAGTCGACTCCTGGTTCATGGGGCGGAACGAGATCGAGCCCCGGGAAGGCGGCAGGACGAGCCAGGAGATGATGGGCTTCACCAGCGAGGCCACGGTCACCGCCTGGGAGCCCGGCAAGAAGTACGCGCTCCGGACGGCGGAGAACCCCGACGGCACCTTCATGGCCTTCGAGTACCTCATCGAGGGCCGCGGCGGCGGCAGCACGGTGCTGCGCTTCGTCCACAACGGCTTCCTCGGCGACGACTGGGAAGCGGAGTACGACGCGCTCAAGGTGGGCGACCGCATGTACCTGCGGAAGCTGGCCGTCTACCTCAGGAACTTCGTCGGCCGGATCGCGGCGCACAACGTGTTCGCCGTCGGGCCGCAGGTCGCGGACGGAGATCGGGTCTGGTCGGCGTTCAAGGACGTGCTCGGCCTGACCGGGGCGCAGGTCGCCGACGGCGATCCGGTACGGCTCGCGGTGGAGGGCCTCCCGCCGGCCGACGGAGTCGTCGAGTTCGCCCGGCATCCCAACTTCCTGGGCGTGCGCACGGACGAAGGGATCCACATGTTCATCCACGGCCACCAGGACGCGGTCGTCGTGGAACACCACGACTTCTCGGGAAGCGTGGACGGAAAGGATCTCGACGCGGCCTGGCAGTCCTGGCTCGCCCGGACCTTCGCCTGATCCCGACCTGACGACCCGGCCCCGGACGGCTTGCCCGGCCGGGGTCGGGTCGGGTCCGTCCTCAGCCGGCGACCACCTCGACGTCGTAGAAGCAGAGGTGGTCCCGGATCTCGGCGACGTCGGGCTTCGGGTCCGGATACGCCCACACCAGGTCCTTCGCGTCCGGCCGCGACCAATAGGACGCCGTGCCCTTGAAGGGGCAGTACGTGTGGGTGTCGGACGGGGTCAGGAGATCGATGCGGACGTCCTCCCGGGGAAGGTAGTAGCGCACGGGCATGCCCGTCTCGCGAAGGAGGAGCGGGCGGCGGCTCTCCGCGAGGAGAACGCCGTCACGCTCGACGCGTACGTGCTCGGTACCCTGCTCGATGGTGATGCGGTGCCCCTCGGACACGATGCCTCCTGGTCGGCTCGGCGGCTGTCCTCTGGTCCAGCGATTCCACGCGAGGGCACATTCCTCATCGGGCCCCCGTGTGGCGACGATCATCCATGGTGCCCCGGCTTCTACGGGTACGTCTCCGGCTGCGCCGCGGTCTCCCTCGTCGTGTCCCTGTTCATCCCGTGCCTGACCCGGGCGTGAGGCGGTGAACGCGTAGTCCGGCCGCGCCTTACACGTACCACTCGCCGGGAAGGGCCTTGTAGACGTCTTCGAGGGCCTGGGAGGTCCGGGCGCGGGCCCACAACCATGCCTGGCCGTCGTCGCGCAGCAGCACGTCCGGGCCGAGGAACCAGCGGGTGCCCGGCTCGTCCTCGGGATAGGAGGGCATCGGAGCACGCGCGTAGAGCTCCTCGATCACGGCGACGGTCTCCGGATCGAGTTCCCGGTTGTCCGCGAGATCGTCGTCGGAGAAGAGGGACTCCGACATGACGATCTCCACGAAAGCCAGGGACAGCCGGTCGATCCACGGCGCCCAGCGTTCGGTCGTCTTGTCCAGCATGTCGGCCAGGTAGACCGTCGCCGGGTCTTCCCGGTCCAGCGTGTCCAGGGCGATGCCCCACTCCACGACGTACTGGTTCTCCACCCGATAGACCAGGGCCTGTCCGGTGTCGTCCACGTACAGCTTGTCCGGCGGGAGCAGGGTGTCCTGGTTGCCGGTCAGGTCGTCGCGACGGCCGAGCAACGCGTACGCCTCGCGGAGCGCGGCGGGAAGCCGGAGGCCGAGTCGCTCCTCCGCGGCGTCCAGTTCCGCCGCGTCGTAGCCGTCCTCGGGGGCCAGCGGAGCCAGCCATTCGGCGGCGAAACGCCGGATGAACGCCCACGCGTGGTCCCGGCCCTGGACGGCGACGGCGAGTTCCGCGGCGAGGTCGAATCCGTTCGGCACGGGAGGAACCTATCCGAACGGAGATCGAGTACGCGGAGTCACACGGAAGTGGGACGCAGCGCCGAGAGGAGGACGCGGAGCTCGGTGATCCGGAGCAGCCGGGCGGCGAGGGGATACAGCGCGCATCCCGCGGCCCCCGCGGCGAGCAGGATGACGAGGGAGCCGCTCCAGCCCGTTCCGATGGCGGGGACGAGGGCGTGGGTGACGGCGATCGCGGTGAAGCCGGCGCCCGCCGCGGCGATCGCCGTCCGCGTGTGGGTGGAGAGGAGCCGATGACCGTCGACCCGTCCGAGCCGCGACCTCAGGACGATCGCCGAAGTGAGAAGACCGACGGTGCCGGCGAGGGCGTACCCGGCGGCGAGAGCGACGAGCATGCCGGGACCGGGGACGATGGCCGCGGCCGCCCAGGCGCTGATCGCCGTGACGGCGGAGACCAGCACGCCGATCAACGCCGGGGTACGGGTGTCGGCGAGGGTGCGGCCGAACCCGGTGATCCGGGAGACGAGCGTGGCCAGGGCCATCGCCCGCCCCGCTTTCGCCAGCCTCGGCTGCTCCGCCGCGTTCCCCGGCTCGTTCATCAGGCGGGGGAGGGGGGGACGAAATAGATCGTGCGATACCAGAGCGCGCTGAGCGTCTCGATCGCGGTCTCGTCGTCGGGGGCGTTGACGTTCGCGTCGCCGCCCGCCGCCATCCACACCCAGCAGAAGGACTCGAGCATCGAGACGATCGCGGACGCCAGTGTGCCCGGATCGAGCTCGACGTGGTGTCCCGCCTTCTCCGCGTTCTTGATCCCCGCGAGGACCGTGCGAATGCCGGCCGCGCGGTTCTCCCGCCAGCGTTCGGCGAAGGCGGCGTCCGTCATGGACATCTGGAAGACGCCCACCATCTCAGCGAGGTACTTGCGGTAGGTGGTCCAGTAGGCCCTCACGGCACCGCGGATGCTCTCCAGCGGATCGTCGCTCTGGCTCTTGAAGGACGCCTCGAGGACCTCGATCGAGAACTGTTCGAGGAGCGCTTCGAGCAGCTCCTCCTTGTTCTCGTAGTAGTTGTAGAACGACCCGGGAGACTTCCCCGCGGCCTGCGCGATGTCGGAGATCTTCGCGTTGAAGTACCCCTTCTCCGCGAACACCTGCCGGGCGGCGTCCAAGAACGCGGCCTCGGTCCGCCGTCCTTTCGGCGTGGCTGGCATCGACGGCTTCCTCCGTCTCTTCTGCTGATGAACCCGTCTTCCGCTGCCCAATGACGAGGTCTGAGTGTAGGCGATCACGCGTGGCCGTCCGTCCCTTCTCGATCACCCATTGACTAAAACTGAATTTAACATCAGAATCGCGATCAGTTCCAGTCAGCAGCCGCGCGACCCGAGGGATGCACGATGGCGATGATGACCGGGGGCGAGTACCTCGCCTCGCTCGACGACGGAAGGCGGGTCTTCGCCGATGGTCAGGAGATCAAGGATCTTTCCGCCCATCCGCAGTTCGCCACGGCCCTCGACCTGATCGCCGCGGGATACGACGAGCACCACCGGCCGGGGGAGGACGCCTGCGGGCCCTACTTCGCGATCCCCCGGAGCCGCGACGAGCTGAAGCGGCTGCTGGAGGAGCTGCTGCACTGGGACATGGTGACGGTGACGACCTCGCAGGGCCTGCTCGCCCTGCTCACCGCGGCCGCGCGGATCCGGCCGAGCAGCGAGGAGTACGCCCGGCGGATCGAGGACTACTTCGAGTACTGCAAGGACAACGACCTCCGGTGCGTTCAGGCGATCACCGACGCCAAGGGGGACCGGATGCGTTCCCCCGGCGCCCAGGACGACCCGGACGTCTACACCCGCATCGTCGAGCGCCGCCCGGACGGCATCGTCGTCAGGGGAGCGAAGCTGCACATCTCCTCGGCGGCGGTGAGCCACGAACTGGTCGTGATGCCGACCAAGAAGATGAAGCCGGGCGAGGAGGACTGGGCGGTCGCGTGCGCCATCCCGGTGAACTCGCCGGGCGTACGGATCGTCAACACCAACTACGCGCCGCGCGAGCGTACGCCGGACTTCCCGCACAGCTCCCGGCACAACATGCCGGAGGGCTTCGTCATCCTCGACGACGTCTTCGTCCCCAACGAGCGGGTGTTCCTGGCCGGGGAGACCGAGCACTCGGCGACGTTCGCGCACTCACTCGGACTGTGGGAGCGCCTGGGCGGCACCGCGCACCTCGTGGAGATCGGTGACACGCTGGTCGGCCTCGCCCAACTGATCGCCGAGGCGAACGGCACCGAGCGGGTCTCGCACATCCGCGAGAAGATCGCAGAAATGATCATCTACGCGACGCTGGTGCGGGCCGGGCTCGAAGCCGCGATCGCGAACGCCGAGCCGAGCCCGGAGGGCTGGTACTTCCCGAGCGAGCTCTTCACCAACGCGGCCAAGCACTTCGGCGCCGCCGAGTTCAGCGCGATGGTCCGTCACCTGCACGACATCGGAGGCGGCTCCATCGTCACCGCGCCGTCGATCGCCGACCTGGAGCACGAGGAGATCGGCCCGGCGATCCGCAAGTACATGCGGACCAAGGAGGGCGTCGACGGCGAGTACCGCACACGCCTGTTCCACGCGATCCGCGACTACACCGCCGACGCCTTCGGCGGCTGGCAGCTGGTGACCATGCTCCAGTCCGGAGGCGGCCTCTACGCCCAGCGACTCGTCGCGCGCAAGCACTACCCGATGGACAAGGCCAAGGCACTCGGCCTCAAGGTGGCCGGGATCCCGGAGAACTGAGGAGACCGCGCCGTGAAGAACGAGCACGCTCCCGACGTCGCCGGCTTCCGCGACGAGGTCAGGGAGTTCCTGCGGTCCATCGCGGGGGAGTTCGGCGCCGGCGACGGCGACGCGCGAGCAGGTGACACGCGGTCCGGTGACGCGGGGGCCGGTGACACGCGGTCCGGTGACGCGGGGGCCGGTGACACGCGGGCAGGTGACACGCGGGCAGGTGACACGGGCGGCGGTGTCCCGGCCCGGGACGCGGAGCGCTCCGACCGCATCGCCGCCGTCGAGGAACTCGGCGAGGGACACGAGTCCGAGGTGCGCAGAGCCCGTGAGCTTCAGGCGCGGCTCTTCGACGCCGGCCTGGCCTGGCCGAGCGGTCCGCCCGACTGCGGCGGGCGCGGCCTGAGCCCGGAGCACGACCAGGTCCTCGACGACGTCCTCCAGGAGTTGGGATTCCCCTCCCGGGAGGTCCTCTTCGTCGGGCTGCACATCGTCGTACCGGCGATCGACAAGCACGGAACGCCGTCGCTGAGGCGGCGGACGCTGCCCGCGCTGTTCCGCGCGGACATCGTCGGATGCCAGCTCTTCTCCGAGCCCGGCGCCGGGTCCGACCTGGCGGGCGTCACCACGCGGGCCGTACGCGACGGCGACGACTGGATCATCACCGGCCAGAAGGTGTGGACCTCGATGGGCCACCTCGCCGACGTCGGCGAGGCCCTGGTCCGCACCGACCCCGACGCCCCCAAGCACGAGGGGCTGACCATGTTCCTCGTCGACATGCGCGCCCCCGGGGTGACCGTACGGCCGATCCGCCAGATGACCGGAGGAGCGGCGTTCAGCGAGGTCTTCCTCGACGGCGTCCGCGTGCCCGACGCGCACCGCGTCGGCGAGGTCGGGGCGGGGTGGCGGGTCGCGGCCACCAGCCTGGGCAGCGAGCGCGGCTCCATGAGCGGTGTGAACGGCCCGGTCAGCCCGTACGTGCTGGAGCGCCTGGCCACCCTGGTCTCGCGGGTGGACGCGGTCGCCGACCCCGTCCACCGGCAGCGGGTCGCCGCCGCCGTGAGCGCGGTGGTCGCGATGCGGGCCGCGGCCGACCTCCCGGACGGCTCGTGGAGCCACGGGCTGGCCCCCGTGTCGGGTTCCGTCATGAAGATGCTCATGACCAGGGCCGTCGACCAGATCGCGGCGCTCGCCGGCGAGGTCCTCGGCGAGCGCGCGTTCGCCGACCACGGCGAGTGGGACACGTACGCCTGGTCGGAGTTCGTCCTCGGGGCGCCCGCGCTCCACATCGCCGGCGGCACCGACGAGATCCAGCTCGACGTCATCGCGCAGCGCGGGCTGGGGCTTCCCCGCCCGCCCAAGCCCGTCACCCCCCGCACCCGCATCGAAGCGACAACGACGTAAGGACGGTGCCGTGGAATCCTTCATCCAGCTACGTAAGGGGCGCACGCCGCGGCGGATCCACCGCGATCTCGACGGTCTCAAGGACGACGAGATGGGCAGGTCGGGGTTCACCGGCCGCACCGCGCACCTCTACCGCAGGAACGACCCGACCGCCTACCGGGTCGAGGGCACACTGCGCTCCGTGGACGTCCGGACGGGAGAGCTGAGGCCCTCCGACCTCGACGACCCGGACGGCGAGCCGCTGCTCCTCTTCAGCAACCCGGACTGCCGCATCTCGCTGAGCCGCCGCCGCGTGGCCGCCCCCTTCCACGTGCGCAACGTCGACGGGGACGAGCTCTGGTTCGTGCACCGGGGCCACGGCCACGTCGAGACCGAGTTCGGCCGTCTGCCGTACCGGCCGGGCGACTACGTCTACCTGCCGAAGTCGACGACGTACCGGCAGGTTCCCGAGGACGACGCGCACCTGCTCGTCATCGAGGCGCGGGAGGAGTTCCGGGTGCCGGAGGCCGGGGTGCTCGGGCGGCACTTCCCCTACGACTCGTCGCTCGTCACGGTCCCCGAGGCGGAGGCGTTCGACGACGACGGGCGGGCCGAGTACGAGGTGCGGCTCCGGCACTCCGGCGGGCGTACGTCCCTCTTCTATCCCCATCACCCGCTCGACGTCGAAGGCTGGAAGGGAGACAACTTCCCCTTCACGTTCAACATCGACGACTACGACGTGATCACGTCGGAGACCGTCCACCTGCCGCCCACGGTCCACCTGTTCATGCAGGCCACCGGGGTGTACGTGATGCACTTCCTGCCCCGTCCCGTCGAGGCGGCCCCCGGTGCCGAGCGCATGCCGTGGTACCACCGCAACGTCGACTACGACGAGGTCGCCTTCTACCACGGTGGCAGCGTGTTCGGCGTCCAGATGCCGGAGGGCCTGATCTCCCACGCCCCGCAGGGCATCCACCACGGCGTGCCGGAACGGGCCCGCGAGCGGTCCAGGCGGCAGCACGACGTGGATCAGCGGGTCGAGTGGAAGGTCATCTCGATCGACACCCGGCAGCGCCTCGTCCCGAGCGAGGCGATCCTGTCCGCCGTCCAGGCCGAGGTCTCTCCCGAGGTGCAGATATGACCGTCGCCCCTCGTCACGAATACGACCGCATCCCCTATCTGGTGCTGTTCGAGGACCGGTCCGCCTACCGTGACACGTACGGGGGCAGCGGCGAGAACGTGGTGCTGGAGAGTTACCTGCTCAAACCGAGGGACGTGGCCTCCGACACCGTCATCGTCTTCATGCACCCCATCGGGGGCGGCGCGTACCTGCCGATGACGAACGCCCTGCCGAGGGCGGGACACCACGTCATCTACTGCAACAGCCGCTATCGCGGCATCGACAGCGCGCTGATCATGGAGAAGGTGGTCCAGGACCTCGGCGCCTGCGTACGCGACGCCCGTGAGCGGCTCGGCTACCGGAACGTGATCCTGGCGGGCTGGAGCGGAGGCGGCTCGCTGTCGCTGTACTACCAGCAGCAGGCGCAGGCGCCGACGGTCACCCACACCCCGGCGGGCGACCCGATGGACCTCGCCGCGCTCGACCTCCAGCCGGCCGACGGCGTCATGCTCCTCGCCGCGCACGTCAGCAGGCACGGCACACTCACCGAGTGGATGGACGCGTCCATCCTGGACGAGCGCGACCCCGCCAAGCGCGATCCGGAGCTGGACCTGTACGACCCGGCGAACCCCGACCGGCCGCCGTACAGCGCGGAGTTCCTCCAGCGGTACCGCGAGGCGCAGATCGCGCGCAACCGGCGGATCACCGCCTGGGTGAAGGAGTCCCTCGACGACCTGCGCGCGTCGGGACGGCCCCTGGAGGAGCGCGCCTTCGTCACCCACGGCACGATGGCCGACCCCCGCTGGCTCGATCCGGCCGTCGACCCGAACGACCGGGCTCCCGGAGTCTGCTACCTCGGCGATCCCCGCGTCGTGAACATGGGGCCGGTGGGCCTCGCGCGGTTCAGCACCCTGCGGAGCTGGTTGTCGCAGTGGAGCTACGACGACGCGAACGGCGACGGGGTGCGCTGCGCCGCCGACCTGCGCGTCCCCACGCTCGTCATCGGCAACTCGGCGGACGACGCGTGCACGCCCAGCCACACCCGGCGCCTGTACGACGCGGTCGGGCATCCGGACAGGACCCTGCACGTCGTTCAGGGTGCGAACCACTACTACACAGGAAAGGCGCAGGTTCCGCGCCTGGCCGAAGCGGTCGGCACGATCACGAACTGGATGGCGGAGAGGGGCTGGGCCGGATCGCTATGACCAGACAAGAGCAGTGGCCCGATCTCACGATCGACGCCGCCGTCCGCGCGCACGCGCGTACGCGCCCCGACGCGCCCGCGATCGTGGGCCCCGCGTCCTCCCTGACGTGGCGCGAGCTCGACGAGGCGGCCGACCGCGGCGCCGCGTTCCTGGCCGGGCACGGCGTGGGGCCGGGCTCCCGCGTCGGCTGGCTGGGACAGAACGACGTCGCCTTCCCCGCCGTCCTGCTCGCCGTCTGGCGCAGGCGCGCGTCCATGGTGGGGCTGAACTGGCGCCTCCCGACCGCGGGCCAGCGCGAGGCGGTGGCCTTCGTGGATCTCGCGCACCTGGTGTCCACCGCCGAGTTCGCCGAGCGCGGCCAGGAGGCGGCCCACGGTCTCACCACGCATTCGGCGGTGGACTCCACGCTGCCGCTGTGGCCGGACTCTCCCGCGGTGGAGCCCCTGGAACCGGGCTACGACGACGAGGCGATCGTCTACTTCACCTCGGGATCGACCGGCGTTCCGAAGGCGGTTCCGCTGACCCGGCTGGCCAACGAGCTGTCCGTCGCGAACCCGCAGGTCCACCGGTTCACGACCGAGTCGCGGCAGCTGATCGTCCCCCCGGTGTTCCATCTCGCCGGAGCGACCTGGGTGCAGTACGGCCTCCGCTTCGGCACCACGCAGGTGTACGTCGCGGGCGGCGCTCCGGCATCGCTGGTCGAGGAACTGGCCGGGCATCGCATCACGCACACGGTTCTCGTGCCGACCCTGATCCGGGCGATCGTCGACCACCTGAAGAAGCATCCGAGGCCGCTGCCCGACCTGCGGCATGTCGCCTACGGCGCGTCCCCGATCACGGTGAGCCTGCTCAGCGAGGCCATCGACGTGCTGGGATGCGAGCTCTGCCAGATCTACGGCATGACGGAGGCCGGAGCCCCGGTCACCTGCCTCCCGCCGGAGGACCACCGGCTCGATCCGGAGAACGCCGGTCGGCTGGCGTCGGCGGGGCGGCTCGTGGAGAACGTCGAGCTGAGCGTGCGCGACCTGGTGACCGGTGAGGAGGTGCCGGTCGGGACCCCCGGCGAGCTGCACTTCCGCACGCCGTTCATGATGCGCGGCTACATCGGAAGGGACGACGCCACCCGGAGCGTCCTGACCGGCGGCTGGCTCAACACGCGCGACGTCGGCCACCTCGACAGGGACGGCTACGTGCACGTCGAGGGCAGGTCGGACCACATGATCGTGACCGGTGGGGAGAACGTCCATCCGGCCGAGGTCGAGAACGTCATCGACCAGATGCCCGAGATCCTCGAATGCGCGGTGTACGGCGTGCCCGACGACGTGTGGGGGCGGGTGGTGTGCGCCGCCGTCGTCCCCCGCGGCGACGGCGTGACGGAGCAGGCCGTCATCGAGCACTGCAGGAGGTTCCTGCCCGGATACAAGGTGCCCAAGAGGATCAGGATCCTTCCCGAGCTGCCGAGGACGGCGACCGGGAAGATCGTGCGCGCGGCCCTTCTCGCCGGGGAGACCGGCACGGGAGCCGGTGGAGAGGCCGAGAGATGACCGACGACCTGCTGAGTCCCGACGAGGTCAGGGCCGCGCTCCGGGCGTACTTCGCCGACCGGCCGGGCCTGGACGAGACCCGGCTGATCCGTGACGGCGATCCGGCCGTCGCCGGCGCGGGGTTCGACCGGGAGCGCTGGCGCGTGCTCGCCGACGAGGTCGGCCTGCTCGCGATGGCGGCGCCGGAGGAGGCCGACGGTCTCGGCCTGGGCCTCGAACACCTGACCGCCGCGGCCGAGGAGGCGGGCGCGTCCCTCTATCCTGGGCCGTTCCGCGCCTCGGTGCTGCTGGCCTGGGCACTTCGCGCGGGCGGCGCCGCCACCTCCGGCGGCGACCTGATCGGCGATCCGGTCGGCCATGCGGGCGGGGTCCTGACCGGCACCGCGGTCGCGGGTGTGCCCCAGGCGTTCGCGTCGCACGATCCCGGGCTGCGCATGGACGCGGAAGGGCGCGTGTCCGGCGAGGTCCGGCACGTCACGCACGGCCCGGCCGCCGACGTGCTGCTCGCCGTCGCCCGCGCGCCGCACGGTGCCGCCGCCGTCCTGGTGCCGCTCGGCGGCGGGCGGGGATCCGTCACGCGCCGGGCGGCCGGATCCGTCGATCTCACCGCGACGCTCGGCGATCTCCACCTCGACGCGGTCCCGGCGCTGCCCCTGTCGCGGCCGGGAGACGTCGCGACCCTCGCGAGGATCGGCGACGTGGCCCGGCTCCTGCTCGCGGCCGAGCAGGTGGGCGGGGCACAGGGCTGCCTCGACCACGCGGTCGGGTACGCGAAGATCCGCAGCCAGTTCGGCCGGTTGATCGGCGTCAACCAGGCGATCCAGCACCGCTGCGCGGGGATGGCGGTCGACGTCGTCGCGGCGCGCGCGCTCGTCCTCGCCGCCGCGCGGGCGATCGACACGGAGGACGAGCGGGCCCACCTGCTCGTGCTCCTGGCCAAGGCCGAGGCGTCCCAGGTGTTCGGGGCCGCCGCCGAGGCGCTGATCCAGGTGCACGGCGGGATCGGCTTCACGTGGGAGCACGACGCCCACCTTTTCTATCGGCGGGCGAAGGCCACCGCCGTACTCGACGGGCAGCCGGTCCGGCTCAGGGACACCGCCGCGGCGAGCGGGTGTCTCTCGCTGCTCGCCGGCTGAGCTCCCGTACGACGACCACGTACGGCCGGGGCACACGCGCGGCCGGAGACAATCGACCTCGACGAGGTCAACGGGAAGCGGGCCGGACGCCGAGGAGTTCAAGGCGCATCTCGCCAAGGACGTGGTGTTCCCACGCCGTCTCGGACGGGCCGAGGAGTTCGCCTCCCTGGCCCTCGAACTCCTCCAGCACGGCTACATCAACGGCGAGGTGGTCCGCGTCGACGCGGGCGTGCGCCTCCCTCCCGAATAGCCCGAGGTCCGGCCATCTTCGGACCCTTGCCGTAGTTCAGATTCTGAGGATAAAGTCAGTTTCAGGAATCGAGTGTTCCACATCACACTTCTTCCGGAATGCGTGCGCGCCCCGGGAAGGATTCGAGGCCCCCCACTATGAAAAGACGACTCGCGGCGGTCACGGCCGTGCTGGGACTGGGACTGATTTCGGCCTGCGGCGGTTCTGACGATGGCGCGGGCGCCACGAAGGAAGCGCCCGGCGGAGCGTTCACGTTCGGCGCCGTCCTGGCCGACACGACCCTGGACCCCGACCTCATCCCCGTGCGGCAGATGGTGATCTACACCCAGCCGCTGTACGACTCGCTGACATACCTCGCCCCCGACCAGAGCGTCCAGCCGATGCTCGCCACCGAATGGAAGGCCGGCGAGGACGGCGACGGGCCCTACCTCGACGTCACGCTGCGCGAGGGGCTGACGTTCCCCGACGGC
Source organism: Microtetraspora sp. AC03309 (assembly GCF_020826795.1). Lineage (NCBI taxonomy): Bacteria > Bacillati > Actinomycetota > Actinomycetes > Streptosporangiales > Streptosporangiaceae > Microtetraspora > Microtetraspora sp. AC03309. The sequence continues at coordinate 23,919 of NZ_JADDIL010000063.1, forward strand.
ACCCCGTTCACCGCCACGACGGTCCTCGCCAACGTGAAGCGGTCGCAGACCCTCAAGCAGAGCACCAACGCCCCCGAACTCGCGGGGGTGACCGTCGAGGAGGCCGGTCCGGCGAAGGTGCGGTTCCGTAACCCGGCCGGCGTGGGGGACCTGCCGCGCACGCTCGCGGGCCCCTCCGGAATGATGATCTCCGACAAGGCCATCGACGGCGGCACGGACCTGATGAGGCAGTCGGCGGGCATCGGGCCGTACACCGTCAAGACCGTCCAGCCCAACCGCATCGTCTACACGAAGAACCCGGACTACTGGGACCCGCAGGCGGCGGCCAGTGACACGCTGGAGATCAACTACCTCACCGACGACGCGAAGCTCAACGCCATCCGTACGGGCGACCTGGACGTCACCGTCGTCCCCGAGCAGATGGTCACGGCCGCGGAGGCCGCGGGCTACAAGATCGAGCGCAGCCTCGGCACGGAGAACTTCTCCTTCTCCTTCAACACCGAGATGAAGCCGTTCGACGACGTGCGCGTCCGGGAGGCCGTCAACCTGGCCGTGGACCGCGAGGCGATCTGCAAGGGGCTCTTCCAGGGCCAGTGCGAGCCGACCGGGCAGTTCTTCGCGGCCGGCAGCGCCCAGTACGACCCCGCCTTCGGGCTCACGGCGGTGCCGTTCGACCTGGAGAAGGCCAAGAAGCTGATCCAGGACGCGGGCGCGACGGGCGCCAAGGCGGAGATCGTCACCGTCGCGGGCAACCAGATCATGGAGCAGCTCGCCTCGGTCCTGCAGCAGCAGATGAACACGATCGGTCTCCAGGTGTCGGTCAGCCCGGTTGCTCCGCCCCAGGTGGTCGGCAAGTTCACCGCGGAGAAGAGCGTCGCGGTGGCCGTCGGCGCCAGCGGCAACACCTTCGACCCCGCTACCACGGTTGCGCGGTACGTCCTGCCGACGGGCCTGTACAACCCGGGCGGCTTCCGCGACGCCGAGGTTGTACGGCTGGCCGCCGAGGCCGTACGGGAGACCGACCAGGACAAACGCACCGAGGTGTACCGGAAGCTCTCGACCGCGGTCATGAAGGACTTCATGTTCATGCCCATCCTGACCACGAAGACGAGCTACGCCACGTCGTCGACGGTCTCGGGATGGCGCAACCCCTGGGCGCCGGCCTTCCCCTCGTTCCGCGGCGTCAAGGGCTGACGCGGCGCAACCGGTCCGCGAAGCGGCCGGGACCGATCGGGTCCCCGAACGGTCCCGGCCAATCCCCCGAAGGCTTGGTCGATGCTCACTCTGATCCTGAGACAGGCCGCGCTGCGCGCCGTCGTCGCCGTACCGACGCTGATCGTGGTCACCTGCTGCACGTACGTCATGCTGTTCTCCATCGGGGACCCCGCGGCCGTCGTGGCCGGAGAGTCCGCCACGCCGGAACAGGTGGCGCAGGTCCGCCAGAGCCTGGGACTGGACCGATCCGTCGTCGCGCAGTACCTGGACTGGCTGGCCCACGCGGTGCGCGGCGACTTCGGGGAGTCGCTCCACCACCGGGGCGACGTCCTCGGTCTGGTCGGCCAGTACCTGCCGGCGACGCTGCTGCTGTCCTTCCTGGCGCTGGCGGTGGCGGTCCTGGCCTCCGTGCTCATGGGAAGCGCGGTCGGCGCGCGCCCCGGGGGGCTCGTGGACCGCGGCCTGGGAGCGGTCGCAGTGCTGGGCATCGCCGTTCCCAACTTCCTGGTCGGCTACGTGCTCATCCTGGTGTTCTCGCTGTGGTTCGGCTGGTTCCCGTCCGGCGGCTACCGGACTCCGGCCGAGGCGGGCCTGCTGACCACTTTCCGGTTCCTGGTGTTGCCGTCCGCGTCGCTCGCTCTCGGACTGATGTGCGTCCAGACGCGCACCTTCCGGGCGTCCCTGATCAAGGAGTACGAGGCCGACTACGTCAGGACCGCCCGGATGAAAGGTGTGTCGCCGAGCGGCGTCTTCTTCCGGCACGTGGCACGCAACGCCTCCGCGCCCTGGGTCACGGTCATCGGCCTGGAGATCGGGGTGCTCATCACCGGCGCGTTGCTGGTGGAGTCGGTGTTCTCGATCCCCGGCATCGGCACCCTGACCCTGGAGGCCGTCCAGGGGCAGGACTTCCCCGTGGTGCAGGCGTTGGTCACCTTGTTCGCCCTGGTCATCCTGGCGGTCAACCTGGTCACCGATCTCATCGCGCTCTGGCTCAATCCCGCGTCGAGGGGGCTGTCATGACCGAGGTGCTGGAAACCGAGCCGGTCCGGGCGGCCGGGCCCGCGGAACCGGCGGCGGGCGCCGGTCGGCGCGTCCGCCTCGGATGGCCGGGAACGCTCGCCCTCGGGTTCGTGCTGACCTGCCTGCTCATCGCGCTGCTCGTGCCGTTCCTCCCGCTCGCGGAACCCAACGAGCAGGACCTGGGCGACACCCTAGCCAGGTACTCCGCCGACCACCTGCTCGGGACCGACCAGCTCGGACGCGACCTGCTCGCCCGGCTGCTCTGGGCGATCCGCACCTCGCTGTTCGCGGGGCTGACGGCGATCGTCGTCGCCACGCTGATCGGGCTTCCCACGGGGATGCTCGCCGGATACCGCCGCGGCTGGTTCGACACGGTCAGCGCCCGGATCGCGGACGTGGTCCTCACCGTCCCCGCGCTCGTGCTCCTGCTCACCGTCCACACCGCGCTCCGTACCGGCATCACGGGGCAGATGGTGACACTCGGGGTGATCTTCGCCCCCCGGATCTACCGCGTCATGCGGGCCGAGACCATCAGGGTGGCGACCATGCCGTACCTGCTGGCCGGCCGGATGTCGGGGTGCTCGCATGCGCGGATCCTGTGGCGGTACCTGCTTCCCGGGATCCGCGCCCAGGTCCGCGTCCAGGTCAGCTACCTGCTCGGGCTCTCCCTGCTGATCGAGGCCGGCATCAGCTTCCTCGGAGTCGGCGTCGAGTCACCGGACGCGAGCCTCGGCACCATGCTCTCCGGAGCGGCGGCCATGCTGGCCTCCGACGCCAGGGTCGTGCTGATCCCCGCGGCGGTGCTGTCCCTGTCGATCCTCAGCCTGAACGTGATCGGTGACATCGAGAGCGAGGGGGAGCGCCGTGGCTAGCGAGCCGGGGGAGACCGTGCTCACGGTCGACAACGTGACCGTGGAGCTGGATCGCCCGCACGAGAGCACGCCGCTGGTCACCGACGTCTCCTTCGCCGTCCGGCGGGGCGAGATGGTGGGGATGGTCGGCGAGTCCGGCTCCGGGAAGAGCCTGACCGCGTCGGCGGTGGCGGGCCTGCTGCCCCGCGGTGTACGGCTGGCGCGTGGCGCCGTCGAGATCGACGGCCGGGCGGCCGGTACGGACGCGACCGCGCGTACCCGGCACGACGGCGTGGCGATGGTCTTCCAGAACCCCATGACCAGCCTGAACCCCTCGATGCGGGTGGGAGACCAGGTGGCCGAGGCGATCAGGCTCCGGCGGCCGGGGACCTCCCGCCGCGACGCGCGCAAGGAGGCGGTGGAGGTCCTCGAACGCGTCGAGATCACCCGTCCCGCGGAGCGCGCCCGCCAGTATCCGTTCGAGTTCTCCGGCGGCATGCGGCAACGCGTCATGATCGCCATATCGATCGCGCACCGCCCGTCCGTCCTCGTCGCGGACGAGCCGACCACGGCGCTGGACGTGACCGTGCAACGAGGGGTGATGGACCTCCTCGACCGGCTCCGCGCCGACATGGGGCTCGCCGTGCTCCTCGTGTCCCACGATCTCGCCCTCGTGGGCGAACGGTGCGACCGGCTGCTCGTGATGTACGCCGGAGAGCTGGTGGAGCAGGGCGAGACGGAGAACGTGCTGCGACGCCCGCTGCACCCCTATGTCCGCGCACTCCAGCGGTGCACCCCGGAACACGCCATCGCGGCCGGCGGCCTGTACTCCCTTCCCGGGCGGGTTCCGCAGGCGGGCGAGGTGCGCACGGGATGCAGGTTCGCGGCCCGGTGCGAGCTTCGCACGGCGGAGTGCGACGAGACGCACCCCACCCTGGACGCCTACGTGCCCGGCCATCTCGTACGGTGCGTCCACGTCGGCCGTCCGGAACAGGATCACCACCATGAGCGTCGAGCGGAAGGCGGAGTCTGACGTGCTCGTCGAGGTCGAGTCGGTCACCAAGACCTACCGCACGGGGAACGGGCTGCGCCGGGGCGCGCCGACCGTCGCGGTCAACGGCGTCAGCCTGCGGATCGCCCAGGGCGAATGGGTGGGCGTCGTCGGCGAGTCCGGCTCGGGAAAGTCGACCCTGGCCGGCATCGTCTGCGGCGTCGTCCGGCCCGACTCCGGGTCCGTACGCGTCGCGGGCCAGGAGATGTACGCGCGTCGCGGGATGGACCGGACCATCTGGAAGACGGTCCAGATGGTCTTCCAGGATCCGTACACCTCGCTCAACCCGGCGATGACCATCACGGAGATCGTGGCCGAGCCGCTGCGTCTCTGGCACGGCGTGGACAGGCGCGCGGCCGACCGGCAGGCGATGGCGTTGCTGGACCAGGTCGGCCTGTCGTCCGCGGTGGCCGGGCGCAGGCCGGGTGGCCTGTCCGGCGGGCAGCGGCAGCGCGCCTCCATCGCCCGCGCGCTGGCCGTGTCCCCGTCGCTGATCGTGCTCGACGAGTCGGTGTCGGCCCTGGACGTCTCCGTGCAGGCGCAGATCCTGCAGCTCCTGCTCGACCTCAAGCGGGAGCGCGACCTCGCCTACCTGCTGATCAGCCATGACATCAGCGTCATCCGGCTCGTCTGCGACCGGATCCTCGTCATGAACAGGGGCGAGGTGGTCGACGAGCACTCGGCCGCGAGCCTGACCGAGGAGACGGCCGACCACCCCTACACCCGCCGCCTCCTCTCGGCCGCGCCGAGGATGACCGCGTCCGGGTGACCGGGTCCGGGTGACCGGGTCCCGTCGCGTGCGTGCGGCGGGACCCGTACGGCGTGGCCATCCCGCCGTCGTCAGCGTTACCCCATCGCCGTCATCCCATCGCCACGGGGCGCAGCCGCGGCTCGCGGGCGGGGGCGAGATGCGCGCGGAGATCGGCCACGAGCGCGGCGCGCACGTCGGCCACGGCGGGTTCGTCCCACCGGTTGACCCACTGGTGCGGATCCTCCTCCAGGTCGTACAGCTCACCTTCGCCGCCGTCGTAGACGATCTCGCGCTCCGGCGGGCTCATGGCGAAGCTCGCGTACCGGTCGGCCTTCGGCATCCCGTACTCGCGGTCCGTGGGCTCGTAGACGGTGCAGATCCAGCCGTCCTTCACGATCGTCCTCAGCCGGTAGCCCGTGTCGAGCTGGCTGTCCCACTCGATGATCGCCCGTTCCCGGCCCGAGCCCTTCGCGGTGGGGAGCGGAGCGCCCTGCATCCATTCGGGTACGGGAACGCCCGCGATCCGGCAGAACGTGGGGGCCAGGTCGACCTGCTCCACGGGCTCGGGCACCACCGCCGGGGGCACCTCCGCAGACCTGGCCGGCCGCCAGATCGTCGGCAGCCGCAGCAGCGCGTCGACGTGGTAGGGCCCCTTGAACAGCAGCCCGAGGTCCCCCTGGAACTCGCCGTGGTCCGTCGTGACGATGACGTCGGTGGCGTCACCCCATCCGCGTTCCTCGATCCTGTCCAGCACGCGCCCGAACGCCTCGTCGAGCATCTCGTTCTTGGCGTGGACCAGCGCGTTGATCTCGCGGATCTGGTCGTGGCTCAGCGCGGCGGGGACGAAGTCGCCGGGGGCGCCGTCGACGTTGGGGACCGAGCCGTCGTACCACGCGAGCCAGTGCGCCGGCCGGTCGGCCAGGATCTCGCGGATCCGCTCGTCGGAGCCGGGGTGTCCCGCCGGGAGGTCCAGGTCACGCCAGTCGACGCGGGCGCTCTCGGAGGCGGGCAGGTCCCAGGGATGGTGCGGGTCCGGGAAGCTCATCCAGCAGAACCAGTCGTCGTCCTCGTCGAGGGAGTCGAGCCACGCGATCACCCGGTCGGCGACCCAGTCGGTGTGGTAGTGCTCGCGCGGGATCGGGTTGGGCGCGACGCCCGGAGCCCCGGTGTCCCCTCCCGGCGCGGTGGAGAACGTGCGGAGGAACCCGCCGTCCTCGCCCTGGTGGTTCTCCCGCAGCCAGTTGGCGTAATGCGAGGCGCCGAAGGTGCCGTGCCCGGCGAACTCCACGTGCTCGAACCCTCGGTAGGGGCCGTGCTCCCCGGCCAGCGCGAGCCGGTTCTGCTCGTACAGCCCCGCCGGGTCGGCGATCGGCTCGAAGTGGACCTTGCCGATGAGGGCGGTGCGATAGCCCGCGTCAGTCAGCACCTGGGCGACGCTCGGCGCGTCCGGCGGCAGCGGGACGCCGTTGGCGATCACGCCGTGCGTCCGGGGGTACTGCCCGGTGAGCATGCTCGACCGTGCCGGGCTGCACACCGCGTTCGCGCAGTAGGCCCGCTCGTACCGGACGCCCTCCGCGGCCAGGCCGTCCGTCACCGGTGTTCTGGCGATCGTCCCACCGTTGCACCCGTAGGCGTCGTAGCGCTGCTGGTCGGTGGTGATGAAGAGAATCTTGCGCCCCATGCTGCCGTCCTCCGGTCTCGCGTCGACGCCGGTGCTCGCGATGCGCGCTCCCGTGGCCGCCGGGAGGGCGAAATTGATACTAACGTCAGAATCAGAAAGGCGCTATGGCGTCGGCTGCCGCTCATGCCGGCGGCCGACTCCAGTCCGCGGCGCGCCGCGCCTACCGTCCGGCGAAGGCCACACCCGCCGCCGCCGCGATCACCGTCGTGATGACGACCATGACGAGGATCGTGGCGAGTGGATTCCTGCGCTTGACGGGGTGCTTCGCCGCGCGGCGCACCCGCGTCCGGGGAGCGGTCGTCGCCGGGGAAGGTGAGGGCCGCGGTTCCACGACGCGGCGCGCCGGCGGGCTCGGCCTCTCCGGACGCGGTGTGACCTGCCGAACCGGCGGTGTCGGAGCCGGCGTCGGTGCCGGTGTCGGTGTCGGTGTCGGTGTCGGAGGGGGTGTCTGCTCGACGACCGGTTCCGGCGGAGGCACCGGTTGGGGCGGCGAGCATTCTGGACGGCAGTCGCAGGGAGGAATCCCTATGCCGATCCCCAGTCCCAGGCTGACCACCGTGTCCAGCTCGACACAGACCGATATCTCCAGGCCGGCCGCCGGGCCGTCGTCGCCGGAGTCGCCCGAGTCGTCCGTACGGAGTGGTGCGCGCGCGGCCACGGCCCGCGCGGCGGACGAGGTGGCCGCGTCGGCCGACGCGGGGGCGGCGTCCAGCGGTCCCGCGACCACGGAACCGATGAGCACCGCACCCGCGAGCAGTCCGGCCCACGGCGCCGGCACGCGTCGAACTCCCCTGCTCATCGGCCCAGAGGGATCTGCTGGATCTCCTGCAATGCCGCCGTGAGCGCGTCCGGCTTGACCGCCAGCCCGCCGCTGAACACGTGCGAGATGTCCCACGCCTGGTAGACGCCGACCCCGAGCAGCGCCGCCATCACCATCAGGGGCAGGATCGTCATGCCACGGGGCCGGGCGCCCGCGAGGAACGGAAAGACGATGACCACGACACCGGTCAGGATCGTCAGGGCCAGGACTCCGGAGGGAGGCGTGGCCTTGGCGTCCGCCGCCCTCTGATGGCGGGCGGCCGACAGGTCGGCGACCGCGTCCAGTACCGCGCCGCGGGCGTTCTCCGCCTCGTCTCCGGTCAGGCTCATGCTCGTCACCTGGACGCGGAGCTGGTTGAGCCGCGCCGAACCTTCGGAGCTGAGTCGCCCCTGCGCCATGAGCGGCCATTCCTTGTCGAGCACGAAGCCGAGGTAGCCGCGCAACTGCGCCTGCACCTCCGACGAGGCCGGAGCGGGCAGCGCCGTGGACGCCCAGTAGGTCTCCACGGCCGCCTCACCCTCGGCGTAGGTGTTCTCACGGGCGGCGTCGGTCGTCGTCCACGGCACGATGATCGCGATCGCGAACACCAGCAGGAACAACGCCGACAGCATCGCTCCCGCGTGGCCCGTGGAGGGGCCGCCGGGATCACGGTCGTCCGTGCCCCGGTCGAGTTTCCTGAAGAGGAAGGCGGCCAAGGCCACCGTGCCGATCGCCGAGGCGATGGCGAGTACGCAGACCAGCATGACGATCCCCCATTGCGGTTTTGTGGCAGAGAGCCCCGACACTTTGCCGGTCGCGAGCCGTCACATAACTATCACAATGAGTGATGTTTAGGATGTCGCCGGGGGCGCACCGGCGGGAGGTGACTCCAGGAAAACGTCCGACCTCGCCCGCCGCTCTCGATCCATGGCTGCGAGAGGCCCTGCCGACGTGGGCCTCAGGAGATCACGGCACGCACGGCACTGCCGTCTCGTGACAGGAGAAGGCCGGTTCCGAAGATCGGAGCCGGCCTCCCAGCCGGTACGTCCAGGTCGAGGTGCGCCGGGTGGCAGCAGGGTGTGGCCTCGTCGTCGTCATGAGGCGGCGCCGTCCCACAGGACAGTGCTGTGGGCGTCGACGAGCGCGCCGATACGGGTAAGGACGTCGCCCGCGGGCCGCGGGTCGAGGCGGCGCCCGTCACGCAGGCGCAGGGCGACGTGGTCGTCGGCGGCCTCCTTGGCGCCGATGACGGCGTGGTAGGGCACAAGGCGGGCATCCCGGACGCGGGCCCCCAGGCTGCCGCGTTCCGGCCCGGCGATCTCAGCCCGCAGCCCGAGGTCGACGCATCGCCGGGCGAGCGCCGCGGCGTTCGGCAGCTCGGCTTCGGAGACCGGGAGGATCATCAGCTGGGTGGGGGAGAGCCAGGCGGGGAACGCGCCGCCGTGCTGCTCGATGAGGTGGGCGACGGCCCGTTCCACGCTGCCGATGACGCTGCGATGGATCATGACCGGCCGGTGTTTCGCGCCGTCCGCGCCGATGTAGTGCAGGTCGAACTGCTCGGGCTGATGGAAGTCGACCTGGACGGTGGACAGGGTGGACTCCCGGCCGGCACTGTCGGAGATCTGGACGTCGATCTTGGGTCCGTAGAACGCGGCCTCCCCCTCGGCCGCCTCGTAGGGCAGGCCGGAGCGGTCGAGGACATCGATCAGCAGGGCGGTGGATCGCCGCCACATCTCGGGAGCGGCGACGTACTTCCCGCCAGGGCCCGGGAGGGAGAGCCGGTAGCGGCGCGGGCTGACGCCGAGCGCCTCGTATGCCCGGCCGATCATCTCCAGGGCGGCCCGCGCCTCCTCGGCGACCTGGTCCAGAGTGCAGAAGATGTGCGCGTCGTTCAGCTGGATGGCCCGGACGCGGGTCAGCCCGCCGAGCACACCCGAGAGTTCGGAGCGGTACATGGCCCCCAGTTCGGCCATCCGCAGGGGCAGCTCACGGTAGCTGTGCGAGCGGGAGCGATAGATCACCGCGTGGTGGGGACACAGGCTCGGCCGCAGGACGACCTGCTCACCGCCGAGGTCCATCGGAGGGAACATGTCGTCGCTGTAATGCGACCAGTGCCCCGAGATCTCGTACAGCTCCCGCTTGCCGAGCACCGGCGAGTACACGTGCCGGTAGCCCGCCCGCCGTTCGGCGGCGCGGATGTACTCCTCCAGGGTGTGCCGTACAACCGCGCCGTCGGGCAGCCAGTACGGCAGGCCCGAGCCGATCAGCGGGTCGGTGTCGAACAGGCCCAGCTCGCGGCCGAGCTTGCGGTGGTCATGCATGGCGGTCTCCTCGCGTACGTCGGGCGAGCGACCGAAAGACGAAGCCCCGGGGCACTCGCCCCGGGGCTTCGGACTAAGACTGTTGTCAGCGCGCCGGGACACTCTCCGGCGTCGTCGTCATGGCAGCGCGCTTCATGCCGGAAACCGTAGCAGAGCGTCGCGACGTCCAGGCGATCTATTCGGCGCGAACCGTATTCGCGTCCGCCGAACATTGATAAACGTTGATATAGGGGAGTTCGGGCGGCACGCTGGACCGGTGGCCTTTCGATGATCGGTGCCCAGCCGATCGTGCGCCCGCGTGGTGAGCCGGCCACCGTACCGGCGAGCTCGTACCGCCTGGCTGCTCGCCGAAGTCGACCCCTCAGCGCTGGAGGCACGATGGACCTGGAGCCGATCCCCACCGACGAGCTGATCTTCCGGCTGCCGGAGAAGTTCGACAGCGTCGAGGCCGAGCGCCGGCACCGCCAGGAGCGCCTGGTCGCCGCGCTGCGCCTGTTCGGCAGGTTCGGCTTCGAGGAGGGGGTGGCCGGACACATCACCGCCCGCGACCCCGAGCATCCGGACCACTTCTGGGTCAACCCGTTCGGCATGAGCTTCAAGCACATCAAGGTCAGCGACCTCATCCTGGTCAACCACCAGGGCCAGGTCGTACACGGCAGGTACCACGTCAACCAGGCCGCCTTCGCCATCCACGCGATGGTCCACCAGGCCCGCCCCGACGCGGTCGCCGCCGCGCACTCGCACTCGGTGTACGGCAAGGCGCTGTCCTCGCTCGGCACGCTGCTGGAGCCGCTGACCCAGGACGCCTGCGCCTTCTACGAGGACCACGGCCTGTTCGACGACTACACCGGCGTGGTGGTGGAGATCGAGGAGGGTCGGCGCATCGCTCAGGCGCTCGGCTCGCACAAGGCCGTCATCCTGCGCAACCACGGGCTGCTGACGGTGGGCGACTCCGTGGACGCCGCCGCCTGGTGGTTCATCACGATGGAGCGCTCGTGCCAGGCCCAGCTGCTGGCCAAGGCGGCGGGGCCGACCGTGCCGATCGACCATGAGCAGGCCAAGCTCACCCACGGCCAGATCGGCAACGACCTGGTCGGCTGGATCAGCTTCCAGCCCCTCTACGAGCAGATCGTCCGCTCCGACACCGACATGTTCGAGTGATCTCCCGGATGCCCATGATCTGAGGGGTCTCGGCCGTCACCGGAGATGGGGGAACCGCCACACGGGTAATCCGGTCGGGCTCGGAGCCTCGACGCGCACCTGCGGGAGTCAGTCGCGGGGACCGCGGTGGCCGAGGCGGCCACGGGTGACGGCGAGAAGCACGACGGACGCGAGACCGTAGCCGAGCGCGCCCGCGGTGAGCATCGTCAGGCCGTCGGCGTCGGGGAAGATCTCCGGCCACTACCGGAATCGCCGTCGCGCCGCACCGTGCTGAGGAACAGGTCACCGCCTACTGATCATCGGCGTGGTCCCAAGGGCGGGGTGAGTTTGACGGCGAGGCTGATGACCGCGGCCCCGACGGCGGCGATGCCCACGGCGATCAGGGTGTCATAGAGGTCGCCGGGGTCGAAGGCGAAGAAGTCCTGGACGAACGGGAGGGTGAGCGCGAGCACGAAGAGCCCGGCCATGGCCGCGACCAGCCCGATCCGCCAGGCCGTCACGGGGCGTACGACCAGCACGAGCACCCACCAGGTGACCAGGAACAGGGTGATGACGGCGGAGGTGCGGTCCTGCTCCAGGGTGGAGGCGGGGATGTGCGCGACCCAGAAGGACAGGAGCACCGCGGCCGCGCACGCGACTCCCGCGGGTACGGCGAAGCGCAGCACCCGGGGCACGAACCCCGGCTCGGCTCGCTGAAGGGTGGGCGCCAGCGCGAGGAAGAAGGCGGGGACACCGATGGTGAGCGCGTTGACCAGGGTGGAATGCAGCGGCGTGAAGGGGAAGGCCAGCCCGATCAAGCCGGTGAGCAACGACAGTGTGATGGCGTAGAAGGTCTTGGTGAGGAACAGGTTGGAGACGCGCTCGATGTTGGCCAGCACCCTGCGTCCTTCGCCCACCAGGTAGGGGAGAGTGGCGAAGCGGTTCTCCAGGAGGACCACCTGAGCGACCGCCTTGGTGGCGGGGCTGCCCGCGCCCATCGCGATGCCGAGGTCGGCGTCCTTGAGCGCGAGCACGTCGTTGACGCCGTCGCCGGTCATCGCCACCACGTGGCCGCGCGACTGGAGCGCGCCGACGAACATCCGCTTCTGATGGGGGGTGACCCGTCCGAAGACGGTGTTGGCGTCGAGGATCTCGGCGATCTTGTCCGGGTCGTCCTCAGGGAGGGTGCGTGAGTCGACGGCCTTGTCACCCCCGGGGATGCCGAGGGCGGTGGCGATGGCGGAGACGGCCTGCGGGTTGTCGCCGGAGATGACCTTGACGGTGACGCCCTGCTTGGCGAAGTACGCCAGGGTTTCCTGGGCGTCGGGGCGCAGGCGCTGCGTGAGCGTGACGAGCGCGACGGCCTCCCCGCCCTGCCCGCTCTGCCCGTCGAGGCCGGGGGTGCGACAGAGCGCGAGCACGCGGGCACCGGTGGAGGCGAGGGCGCTCGCCTCGGCATACGCGGGGCTGCCGGGGTCGATGAGGACGTCCGGAGCGCCGAGGATCCACGCCCCGTGGTCGTCGAAGTCCGCGCCGCTCCACTTGCGGGCGGAGGAGAACGGCACCCGGTGTCTGGCCGTCCAGCCGGGCGGTGCGGAGGGGTAGCGGGCCTGGATGGCCTGAGCCGTGGGGTTGGGGCGGGGGTCGGCGTTGGCGAGGGCGGCGAGAGCGTCCTCGACCGGCTCGCCGTCGCGCAGCGGCAGCACGTCGCCGAGGTCCATCCCGCCGGCGGTGAGGGTACCGGTCTTGTCCAGGCACAGGACGTCCACCCTGGCCAGGCCCTCGATCGCGGGGAGCTCCTGCACCAGACAGTTGCGACGGCCCAGGCGTACGACGCCGACCGCGAAGGCGATGCTGGTCATCAGCACCAGCCCCTCGGGGATCATGGTGACGATGCCGGCCACGGCGCCGGTGATGGCGATGCCGAAGTCCGCGTGGTGGCCGACCTGGCTGTAGATCAGCAGCGCGCCGATGGGGACGACCAGCCAGGTGATGTACTTGATGAAGCGGGCGACGCCTTCGCGCAGCTCGGAGCGGGCCAGCGCGAACGTGCTCGCGGCGGCGGTCAGACGCGCGGCGTAGGCGTCCGCGCCGACCTTGGTGGCGGTGAACGCGCCCGAGCCGGCGACGACGAAGCTGCCCGACAGCACCTGGTCGCCCGGCTCCTTGTGAATGGGATCGGCCTCGCCGTTCAGCAGCGACTCGTCGACCTCCAGCCCCTCGGAGGCGACGACCTCGCCGTCGACGAGCAGCCGGTCACCGGGCCCGACGAGGATGAGATCACCGAGTACGACGTCGCGCGGCGCGATCTCCCGCTCCGAGCCGTCCCTGCGCACCCTGACGGGAGCCTCGTTGACCACGGCAAGGCGGTCGAGGGTGCGTTTGGCGCGTAGTTCCTGCACAATGCCGATCAACGAGTTGGCCACGATGACCAGCCCGAACAGCCCGTCCTTCCACTCGCCGAAGATCATGATGAGCAGCCACAGGATGGCGATCACCAGGTTGAACAGGGTGAGGACGTTGGCCCTGACGATCGCGCCGAAGGATCTGCTCGACCTGCGCGGTACGTCGTTGCGTTTCGCCACGGCCACTTGCGCTGACGTGAGCCCGTCCACTCAATTCCCCCAAAGCCCCTTGAATCCGGTGGATCTTCCGGCTAAGAGACTGCCAGTTCTCGGGTAGTCGGTTCCACAGGTTGCGGCACGCCGTACAGGGTGGCAGACCCGCGCCGGACGCGCTCAGGAGGTGACGCTTCCGCGAACGCCTCCCCGGAACGGCATCAGGCAGCGGACTCACCTGCCGGCCTTCGTCGTGGTCACGTGCACCTCGGCCGGAGCGCATGATCAGACGAAGGCCGCCTCGAATTCCAGCGAATGCCCAGGTGGGCGAACCGTTCGAGACACCGTTCGAGGCTCGAGGTTCACGAACACGCTCAGGGCGAAGAGCACCTGTTCAGTCGATGATCGCGGTGGCTTCGACCTCGACCAGATGGTCGGGTACGTCCAGAGCCGCGACGCCCAGCAGCGTGCCCGGCGGTACCGGGGTGACCCCCAACTTCGTGGCCGCCCGAGCGACCCCCTCCAGGAACAGGGGCAGCTTGTCGGGGGTCCAGTCGACGACGTAGACGGTCAGTTTCGCCACGTCGTCGAAGGAACCACCGACTTCGGCCAGGGCGGTGCCGATGTTCAGGTAGCACTGCTCGACCTGAGCGGCGAGGTCACCTTCGCCGACCGTGATCCCATCGGCATCCCAGGCGACCTGCCCGGCGATGAAGACCAGCTTCGATCCAGACGCGATCGACACCTGCCGGTAGGCGTCGATTTCCGGCAATCCGCTGGGGTTCACCAGGGTGATGGCCATATTGCCTGCCTTCTTGTCATGAGAGCCCGTGGGCTCGCTTCCACCGAACCTCGACGCATGTGCTCTCTTGCGGTTACTCAGGAACCGTAGGAGAGTGGCCGCTGACATGGAAGAACGCACTTTTCAGTGACTGGGGAACCTCATGGTGACCAAGCAGTTCAAGGGCTCGGCCAACGAAGCGGACCTGACGCGCGCGGACTCTTTGGCGCGGGAGATCTTCTCGGACGTCGCCAACAAGTGGGCGTTTCTGATCATCGAGTCCCTCGGTGAAGGCACCCTGCGCTTCAGCGAGTTGCGGAACGAGATCGAGGGCATCAGCCACAAGATGCTCACCCAGAATCTGCGCATGCTGGAGCGCAACGGCCTGGTCGAGCGGAGCGTGCACCCCACCGTGCCGCCGCGGGTCGAGTACACCCTCACCAGACCGGGCCGAGCCCTACGAGCGACCGTCGATGGAATGTGCGCCTGGACCCAGGAATACCTCGGTGACATCGAGGCCTCGCGCCGCCGCTTCGACGCCTGACAGGTGAGGCACTCGCACGCGAAGCCATCGGCCGGGCATCGCTCGTGCCTGATTCCGTCTGGTTCGGGGCAGGTGCCTCGCCCGGTCGCGATGGATTCGCCGGTGAGGCGGTGGGCCATGAGGTCGATCAGGGCGATGTGGATCGTGGCCGCGGAGTTGGACAGGTCGCCGGTTCCGTGTCGCGCGGTGCGTGCTTGGGACTGTGCGCGGCCCGGCCGGGCCCGTCCCTCGGGGGTTGGAGCGCCACTTCCTTCCCCGTGTCGATCAGCTCACGCGGTGCGGCCGGGGGACCTGGGCGAATGTGGACAGCCTGAACCATTGGGGCAGGGCGCGACGTAGCGCCTGCGGGCCGTGTACCTCGACAGCCCCGGAGCGGAGGGCGTCGGACCAGGTGAGATCGCCACGCCAGATCTCGGTCATCCGTCGCAGCCCCACGATCACCTTCACCGTCAGCGGATAGCCGGGATCGTCGTCGCATACGTCGGCCTCGCCGCGGGTGATGACCAGCCACCAGTCGCGGCTCTGCGCTGCCACATCGGTGAAGCTGAACTGCACCACCGTGCGCTGTTCAGGGATGACGTCGTAGTCGACGTTGCGGTGCATGTCCCACAGCAGCAATTGCGGGTCGAGGTCCTCGTCGCCCAGCTCGGGGATCCAGCGGATGCCCCAGGCGCCCAGTGCTTCGACCACCGGCTGCAGCTCATGCCCGGCAGGGGTGAGCAGGTACCGCACCCGGTTGCCGTCGGGGCGGCGCTCCAGGATGCCGGCGCGTTCCAGCCGGTTCAGTCGCCTGGACAGCAGGGAGGGTGACATCCTCGGCACCCCGCGGCGCAGCTCGTTGAAGTACCGGCTTCCGGTGACCAGCTCCCGGATGATGAGCAGCGTCCAGCGCTCGTCGAGCAGCTCCATCGCCTTCGCGACAGGGCAGAATTGACCGTACGAGGATCCCACGCCGATCAGGGTAACCCCGAGACGAAATCACTAGGTGGTACATATTTCGTACTAGAGGCGGGCGGCCGGCGTCCTTACCGTCGGGCCATGACTCTTACAACGAACCCGACCGAGCATGACGCCGACGTCGTCGCGCTGGCCGCCAAGGTCGGCCTGATGTGCGCGCCGAGCGAGGCGGAACACGACCTGGACGCCACCTTCGTCGCCGAGGCCTACCAGGCGATGCGGGATCACGGTTACCTACGGCTGGCCGTACCCACGGAGTTCGGCGGCCTGGGTGCCGAACTGCGTCAAGTCGTGCTGGCCGAGGGCGAGCTCGCCCGCCATGCGGGGTCGGCCGCGCTGGCCGCGGCCATGCACCTCTATATGACCCTGGTCCAGTGCTGGCGACACCGTCGAGGCGCGCCGGACGCCGAGGGCGCGCTGCGCCGAGTCGCCACGGACGGGCTGATCATGGCTACCAGCGGCGGATCGGACTGGGTGTGCCCCACGACGACGGCCGTCGAGGTCGACGGCGGGTTCCGGTTCACCGGACGGAAGACGTTCTGCTCGCAGGCGCCGGTCGCCACCGTCATCTCCACCTCGGCCGTGCTCGGGGAACCTGGACCTGACGCCGAGGTCCTGCACGCCGGGGTACCGCTGTCCAGCCCCGGCGTGTCGCTGGTCGAGACCTGGGACACCCTCGGGATGCGTGGCACTGCCAGCCATGACCTGGTGTTCAGCGACGTGTTCGTCCCGGCCGACAAGATCCTCGGTCGACGGCCGTACGGGAAGCTCGCGGGGCCGCTGCTGGTCGCCGCCATTCACTTCGCGCCCGTCGTGAGCGCGGTCTATCTGGGCATCGCTCAGGGGGCGTACGACGAGGCGCTCCGCGTCCTCTGCGCGCGTCCCGGAGATCCTGCTCCGGCGACGGTACGTCAACTGGGGGAGATGGCCGCCCGCCTGCGGGTGGCCTGGTGGGCGCTGCTCGCCGCTGTCGAGGAAGTCGGCGACGACCCTCCGGCGGACGAGCCGACGTTGATCACGCTGATGGTGGCCAAGCGGCACGCCGTGTGTGAGGCGAAGGCCATCGTCGACCTCGCCCTCGATGTCGTGGGAGGCGCGGCCTTCTTCCGGACCTCCCCGTTGGAGCGGGCATATCGGGACGTACGCGGAGGCCCGTTCCACCCCATCACCCCCGAGGCGACCTTGGCTCTGGCCGGAACCGCCGCGCTGGTCACCGCGGAGCGCAGACCGTGATCGGTGTCCTTCACACCGAGACCTGCCGCCGAGCGCACGCCCCCGTGCCCGCCCCGCCCGTGCCTCATCTCGGCGACGTGCCCTGCCTGGCTCCGGGCGGCCCCACCCCGACAAACCGTGACCAGGAACGCCGGTGACATCACGACACTGACCTGGACCCGGGCCATGGTGGCCGCCCGGGGGTCGGGCTCGACGATCAAGGTGCTCGGGAGATACAGCCCCGCACCTCAGCTCGTGAGCAGGAGCGTGCCTCGCCTCGCGTCCGCACACCTGACCCGACAGCGGATAGAGCCGAAGGTGAAGACAAGACGACCGAACCATGCCGGGTTGCGGGCACGGCCGGTTGTGCAAGGGCTCTGCCGCACCATCCGGATCAGAAGGCGGATAATCCCGCATGACCCGTTTTGATCTTCTAAGGTTCGACGAGGCGGGCGAAACCGGTGGACGGGGCGAGATGAGTGCGGACGACCGAATCGAACAGGCCAGGCTGCTGTACGAACGAGCGATCTTCGGGGGCGACACCGACGCTGTGACGGCGGCCGAGCGGGAGCTGGATGCGGTGGAGGCGGACCTCGCCCTCGCCCGGGGCCGTGTCGTGCACGCCCGGTGCATGGAGAGCGGGCATGAGGACCCTCACGAGTTGGGTCTGTTCGAGCGCGCGGCCGAGCTCTATCGGAGACTCGGAAACGTACGCGGTGAGGCCGAGGCCCTGTTCTGGATCGGGGCCTTCCACCAGGTCGTACGCAGTGACGACGTCGCCGCGGTTCCCGTGCTCGAACAGTCCCACCAGAAGGCGGTGCGCATCGGCGACTTGATGACCGCGTCCTACGCGCTCCGGCACCTGGGCATCGCCGACCAAAAGGCCGGCCATCTGAAGTCGGCGCGCGAACGCCTGGAGGAATCGACACGGCTCCGCCGGGAGGTCGGGTTCCTTCCCGGCGTCGCCGCGAACCTGGTCGGACTGGCCTACGTGACCGCTGGGGAAGGCCGTCGCGACGAGGCGCTGGGACTTCTTGACGAGGCCGGCTCGATCGCCGAGGCAGCGGGGGCTTACGGCATCCTGCGCCAGGTCCGGGAGGCGCAGGCCCAGCTGTAAGTGGCTGACTTTTCCCAGGTCACCTGGAGCCAGGCCGATGGCTGCGGTGGCGATGAGGACGGGTCCCAGCCGGGCCGCCACGCCGGATTCGCCCTGCAACCGCACGGGCCCGTACGGAGCCGTGATCACATGGCTGAGAAAGGGTTGGACGGAGTGATGCTCGGGCTTGTAGCTTGCAGTTGATCGTGACACCGCCCGAGGAGGTGAGACCCATGAACGCTGTATCGACGTGGGTGCTCCCCCTTCCCGTCACGGCCGGCGATTGACGTAGGTGTCGCCGGGAGCGCCTCACCAACAAGGCACTCCCGAAAGGCAACACCTATGCACTCTCCGCGGTTCACCGCCGAGCCGTCGTCGAACGATACGGTCGAGCGCGACTTCACCGTGAGCGACGTCCCCGAACGCTGGTCGCCGGCCTCCGACGCCGATCGCGCGCCCCTCATGTTCGACGTGATCATTGCCGGGTGCGGGCCGACCGGTGCGATGCTGGCCGCCGAACTGCGGCTGCACAATGTGCGGGTACTCGTTCTGGAGAAGGAAACCGAGCCCGTGTCGTTCGTCCGCATCGTCGGTCTGCATATTCGCAGTCTCGAAGTGATGGCAATGCGCGGACTGCTGGATCGTATTCTCCGACACGGAAGACAGCGTCCGGCCGGCGGTTTCTTCGCCGCCATCACCAAACCCGCGCCCGAGGGCCTGGATTCCGCGCACACCTATCTGCTGGGCATCCCGCAGCCTGTCATCAATCGCCTGCTCGATGAACATGCGATCGAACTGGGTGCGCAGGTCCGGCACGGTTGTGCGGTGGCCGCTTTCGAGCAGGACGACGAGGGCGTGACCGTCGAGCTGGCCGACGGGGAACAACTGCGTTCGCGCTACCTCGTCGGCTGTGACGGCGCGCGCAGTACGGTACGCAAGCTGCTCGGCATCGGTTTCCCCGGCGAGCCCTCGCGGACCGAGACGCTGATGGGCGAGATGGAAGTGAGTGCGCCACAGGAGGAGATCGCCGCCAAGGTGACCGAAATCGGCGAGACCGACAAGCGATTCTGGCTCCGGCCCTTTGGCGAAGGGATCTACAGCGTCGTCGTCCCCGCCGCAGGGGTCAGCGATCGCGCGGAACCGCCCACCCTTGAGGATTTCAAACAACAGCTGCGCACCATCGCCGGAACCGATTTCGGTGTGCACTCCCCGCGCTGGTTGTCCCGCTTCGGGGACGCCACCCGGCTGGCCGCACGTTATCGGGTCGGGCGGGTGCTGCTGGCCGGCGACGCGGCACACATCCATCCACCCATCGGCGGACAGGGCCTCAACCTGGGTGTTCAGGACGCGTTCAACCTCGGCTGGAAACTGGCCGCGCAGATCCGCGGCTGGGCGCCGGAAACACTGCTGGACACCTACCAGGCCGAACGTCATCCGGTCGCCGAGGACGTGCTGGACAACACCCGCGCCCAGATGGAACTGCTGTCCACCGAACCGGGCCCGCAGGCCGTGCGCAGGCTGTTCACCGAACTGATGGACCTCGACGAGGTGAACCGCCATCTGATCGAGAAGATCACCGCGATCGGCATCCGCTACGACTTCGGCGCAGGCCCCGACCTGCTCGGCCGCCGCCTGCGCGACATCGAAGTGGAACAGGGCCACCTCTACGATCTGCTGCATCGCGGCCACGGCCTGCTGCTGGACCGCACCGAACGCCTGACCGTCGGCGGCTGGTCAGACCGGGTCGACTACCTCGCAGATCCCACTGCGGTACTGGATGTTCCGTGCGTCCTGCTACGCCCCGACGGCCACGTCGCCTGGATCGGCGACGATCAGCAGGACCTGGACGACCACCTCTCCCGCTGGTTCGGCCCGGAACTCCTATAGCTGCGGCGAGCCGCCACTCAGGTGATCGGCGCTTCTCCGGTGGGCTGCTCGGACAAGAGGTCGGCCGGCGCTGTCCGTACGGCGGCCCGGCTCACCCCATGGGCGCGTGCGAGGGTGGCGATCGAGGTTCCCTGGTCCTGGAACGCCTCCCGCACTTCCTTGCGGCGGGCGCCGTCCAGGGCGGGCGGCCGGCCGCGGTAGCGCCCTTCCGGCTCACCATCTTGTCGGATACGCGGATTTTAGCTCATACTGAAACTCGCGAAAGGAGGGGATTCGTATGGCCGATGACGAACAACTGCTGGAATGGGCCGAGCAGGTCGCCATGTACCTGGCACGCGACGGCGTGCCGCCGATCGCCGGGCGGATCCTGGGCTGGCTGATGGTCTGCGATCCGCCGGAGCAGTCGGCCGGCCAGATCAGCGCCGCCATCGGCGCCAGCCGCGCGTCGTTGACCATGAACCTGCGGTTGCTGACCGGCATGGGCTTCCTCACATGGAGGACCCGGCCGGGCGATCGCACCATGTACTACCGGATGGCCGACGACGCCTGGCAGGCGGTGGTGCGGCAGCAGGTGGCGGGCATCGCCTCTTTCCTCGACATCACCCGCCATGGCCTCGATCTGCTCGGGCCCGACGCCGAACGGGCCGCACGCGTCCGTCAAGCGCACGCCACCTTCGCGTGGATGGCCAAGGTGTTCGAACAGGCCCCACCGCTGGACAAGGAGGATCCATGACCGGCCACGCGATCGTGATCGGGGGCGGCATCGGCGGTCTGGCCGCCGCCGTCGCCCTGCGCCGCATTGGCTGGCAGGTGGACGTGCTGGAGCGCGTGCACACCTTCGGCGAGGTGGGTGCCGGCCTGTCGCAATCGCCCAACGCGATGCGCGCCCTGGCCGAACTCGGCCTGGCCGAACAGGCCCAAGCGGCGAGCATGCCGACCTGGGCCACCCACGCCATGCGCCTGCCCTCAGGTCGCCACCTGCTGCGCGCCCCCACCGGCCAGAACCCGCCGCTGCGCGCCTTCCGACGCGCCGCCCTGCACAGGCTGCTCCGACAGGCGCTGCCCGAGGACGTGGTGCACACCGGCGTCGAGGTCACCGGCCTGGCCCAGGCCTCCGAGAAGGTGACCGTCACCCACACCGCCGGCCGGCAGGACGCCGACCTGGTCGTCGGCGCCGACGGCATCCACAGCCTCACCCGTCGCCTGCTGTGGCCGCAGGCCCCCGCCCCGCGCTTCCTCGGCTACACCGCCTGGCTCGGTCTGGCCGACACTTCCATCCCAGTGGGCGGCAGCATGACCCTGGGCCGCGGCAGCTACTTCCTCATCCACCCCGTCGCACCGCGCCAGGTCTACTGGGCGCTGGGCACTGCCGCCGACCGGCCCGGCGTCCGCTTCGACGACGAATTGGAGGAAGTGCGGCGGCGAGTCTCCGGCTGGCACGACCCGATCCCCACCCTCCTGGAGGCCACGCCGCCCGAACAGGTCCGCCACCTCGACATCCACGACCTACCCGATCTACCTGCCTACACCAGCGGCCGGATCGCCCTGCTCGGCGACGCCGCCCACGCCATGAGCCCTGATCGCGGCCAAGGCGCCGGGCAATCGATCGAAGACGCCGTCGTCCTGGCCGCCGCCCTCGCCGACAACGCACCCGTACGCGCGGCGCTGGACGCCTACGATGCTCAGCGTCGCCCCCGAACCCAGGCCATCGCCCGCAACGCCCGCCAGGCCGGTCTTCAAGTGATCAATGCCGGGCCGATCATCCATGCCCTGACCGTTCTCGCCCTCCGGCTCACTCCCTCAACGCTGTGGGCGCGCCTCGCGCCCCGCACGCTCGGTCCCCTGTGGGACTGGACACCCCCGATCCTGCCGGCAACGCCTGACGCACTCCCACATAGCTGACCCGCCCGAGCTACCCCGAAGGCCGAGTCACCCGAACCCCGGAAGTCATCACCAACCAGCGTGAACGCCAAGATCCTTGTGACGGTGATCACGCGGCCAGTTTCCGCCGTTAAGAAGTGGCCCGACCAAGTG
Source organism: Microtetraspora sp. AC03309 (assembly GCF_020826795.1). Lineage (NCBI taxonomy): Bacteria > Bacillati > Actinomycetota > Actinomycetes > Streptosporangiales > Streptosporangiaceae > Microtetraspora > Microtetraspora sp. AC03309. Next base: position 45,817 of record NZ_JADDIL010000063.1, read on the forward strand.
GTCAACGCCGTCTTCACGTGTCCGTCCGCCAGCGTTGTGCACAGAAACCCACACCCAACGGGATCAGACGGCGTTGACGCCGACCGAGAGCCACGAACAGGGAAGGTACGGCGAGCGACCATGACCGGCTGCGTGCGGGAGCGCAGCGGTCGGCGCCGATCCGAAGGACGCCGAAGGAGCCGCGAAGCGGTTGGGGCCGGTGGCGGAGCGGCGGGCGGCTGCGTGTGCAGGGGCGGCGGGTTTCATCTGGGCAGGGTGCTTCTACGGGGCGGCCCGAGCCGCCGACGTCCGGGACCGGCCGGAGAGCCGCACGCCCAGGCCTCCGCAGGTCACCTCCTTGATCGTGGAGGCTAAACGGCTTCCAGGACGAAGAACAGGAAGCACAGGAAGGCCGAATCGGCTTCTTTGAGGACGTCGGGGAACAGTTCGTGCGCGCCTGACGCCGGATGCGGTTCGCTGATGACGGAGATCCGGAAGCCGGCCGCGCTGAAGGCGTCGGTCATCGCGTGCAGCGGCCGGTGCCAATACGTCAGCACGGCGCTCTGGCCGCTGAAGGTGTAATCCTCGGAGTGCTCACGGGTCGCGAAGTAGCTGGCATCGGGATAGACCAACTTGTAGACGAAGGGGTGATTGACTGCCACGATGAGTCGGCCGCCGGGAGCCAGCACGCGCCGCAGATCGGCGAGTGGTGCCTTCCAGTCCTCCAGGTAGTGCAGGACCAGGCACACGATGGCATCGTCGAACGCGCCATCAGGGAACGGCAGAGGATCATCGCCCAGACCAGCCTGACGCAGGGCCGCGCCCTCGCCGAGCCGCTGCCGGGCCAGGTCCAGCATCTTGGCGCTGGGGTCGACGCCGGTCACGATGGCGCCCTGCTCGCGCAGCGCCGCGAGCAGAGGACCGGCACCGCAGCCGACATCGAGGATCCGCCGCCCGGCCACGTCACCGGCCAGGTCCAGGATCGCGGGCCGCGTGTAGTAGCCGTTGATGAGGTTGGCCTCGGTTTCGGCCGCGTACGCCTCGGCGAAGCTGTCGTAGTCGTTGGGCACGGCCTGGTCGGCGGGCCCGGCGGAGTTCTCGATCGCGGGAGACATGCCCATCATGGCAGTCACCTTCGACAGGGCGGCCACCCTTCAGAGGCTTCGCTGGTAGATCGGAAGGCAGGGAGTGGGTGACCAACTGGGTGACAACCGCCCGAACACCGCCGTTCTGCCGATATATCAGCACCACGTAACTCCGTGGCAACCGAACTCCGAGAGTTTCCTCGGCCCGCCGAACCATGTCCTCGGTCAGAGGTGGTCCGATCCATGGAGAGGAACCTTCTCCGTTTGCACGTCTGAGCCCGTGCACATGACCGTCAGTTGTGGCCCTGGCGGCGAGGGTTACCGTGGCCACGCGGTCGGGAGGAGGGTGTTGTCCCCCTGCTGCCGCGGGAGGCGCAGAGTCATCCTTGTGTGATGTGAACCATCGTCGAGCGGACAGAGTGCCGCCGCTGCCCCTCTCTACGAGCATCTCCCGGCCAGGCAGGCAGAACAAGACTGGTTCTTGGGTCTGTACGTTGCCAGGCTGTAACCGTGAACGCTACAGGTAGTGAGGTCTGGGATCCGTTCGGCACTTTGCGCAGCGCCCTATGGATCGGAGGTGGCCAATGGGCCGGCAAATCCACCGTCGCCAGGCTGCTGGCCACCCGGTACGGGCTGACCGCGTACCACTACGACTATCACGACGCGCGTGCACACAATGACCGTCGGATCGCACGCCGAGTGCGACTTGGCGAGCCCACCGCAGACCCCGACCCGGACAGCGTCTGGGTGAACACCAGCCCTCAAGAGATGGCCGACGAGACCCTGGCCGGCTTCCCCACGCGGTTCGAGTGGGCTTTGGACGACCTGCGCGCCCTGGTGTCGGGGCGACCCATCATCGCCGAAGGTTGGGGACTGCGTCCGGAACTGGTCGCCCCCATCATCGACTCACCCCGTCGAATGATCGTGATGGTGCCGAGCGAGGAATTCCGTGAGCGTCAGCTCCGCGAACTGCCCCGTGCCGCCGTCGTCGCTCGCGCGGTCAGCGACCCCGATCGAGCACAGCGCAGCCGACTCGCCCGAGACCGCCTCGTCGCCGACGAGGCCGCCCGCTCCGCTCGTCGCCTGGGCATACGAGTACTTGAGGTTGATGGGCTCGACGATGCGGAGGCCGTGGCAGACATCGTGGCCGACCACTTCAGCTGCTATCTGCCGCTGCCGATCTACAGGCCCTGACCACACGGCTGATCGTTGCACTCGTGCTGAGCTCCACGGACGCCACCGATGACCCATCTCAGAGTTGCTCAACATCGTTGTCGGCCGCCCAGGCCCGGACCTGGGGATGCTTGTGCGGCGAGTGGCCGTAGGGAGAGGCCATAGTTACGCAGGTAGTCACTCAGACAAAGCAGAAGGCCAGTCCCGATGATCGGAACTGGCCTTTGAGCTGGTCTTGCTGGGTCGGGGTGGCGGGATTTGAACCCACGGCCTCTTCGTCCCGAACGAAGCGCGCTGCCAAGCTGCGCTACACCCCGGTGCGCAGAGCTTGTTCGCCCTGCGCCTCGCAAAGTCTAGCGGACTTTGGTCGTGCTTGTGTCATCCCCGGACCGGATGATCACGATGAGGTCCGCCGGGGAACGAGCGTGAGAAGCGTCGCCTCCGGAGGGCAGGAGAACCGCACCGGTGCGTACGGCGAGGTGCCGAGGCCGGCCGACACATGCAGCCAGGAGCTTTCGTGCCTGCTCAGCCCTTTGACGCGAGCCCGGTCGATGCCGCAGTTCGTCACCAGCGCCCCGTAGAAGGGGATGCACAGCTGGCCGCCGTGCGTGTGACCGGCGAGCAGGAGCTGGTACCCGTCGGCGGCGAAGCGCGACATGTTCCGCGGCTCGGGCGAGTGCATGACGCCCAGCCGCAGATCGGCGTCGGAGGGGGCGGGACCGGCGATCACGTCGTACCGGTCGCGGTCGATGTGCGAGTCGTGGATGCCGCCGACGTGGATGTCCAGGTCGCCGACCTTCAGGCGGGCCGTCGTGTTGTTCATGTCGAGCCAGCCCGCCGCGGTCATCGCGGAGCCGAGCTCGTCCCAGGGCAGGTTCGGGATGTGCTGCCGCGCGTCGTTCTTGGACGTACGCCAGAGGTACCTGGCCGGGTTCTTGGGGCGTGGCGCGTACAGGTCGTTCGACCCGTACACGAACATGCCGGGCCGGTCGAGCAGGGGTTCGACCGCGTGCATGTAGGCCGGGATCGCGTCCGGGTGGGCCAGCGTGTCACCCGTGTTCACCACCAGGTCGGGCTGGAGGGACGCGAGAGAACGCACCCAGTTGATCAACCTGGAGCGTCCCGGGGTGAGATGCAGGTCGGAGATCTGCAGGATCCGGATCGGCCGTTGCCCGGGATCGAGAACGGGCACGTCGAAGCGCCGCAGGCGGAACCAGTTCCGTTCCACGATGGAGGCGTAACCGAGACCGGCCACGCCGAGACCGAGCAGGGACAAGGGAACCGCCACAGCTTTCCTCACACAGCCATCATGCCCGACCCGGGCGGCGGCTCAGGGATAACGAGGCGAGATCCGGCCCGCCGAGACGGCAAGATGGACCCTATGAGTGCGTTGAAGGACAAGCTGAAGGCCGATCTCTCGGCTTCGATGAAGGCCCGTGACGAGGTACGCCTCCGGACCATCCGGATGGCCCTGGCCGCCGTCAACGTCGAGGAGGTGGCGGGCAAGGAGGCCCGCGAGCTTTCCGACGAGGAGATCGTCAAGGTGCTGACCCGGGAGGCGAAGAAGCGCCGTGAGGCGTCCGAGGCCTTCGCGAACGCCGGACGCGCCGAGCAGGCGCAGGCCGAGCTGGACGAGCAGGCCGTCCTTGAGGAGTACCTCCCCGCGCAGCTTTCCGACGACGAGCTGAACCGTCTCGTGGACGAGGCGATCGCGGAGAGCGGTGCCGAGGGTCCCAAGGCGATGGGCCAGGTCATGAAGGTTCTCAACCCGAAGGTCGCGGGCCGCGCCGAAGGCGGCCGTGTCGCCCAGGCCGTACGCGCCCGGCTGGCCGGCTGAGCCGGGCCGCGGACGCGCACGAGCCCGCTGACCCGGGCCGCGGACGCGCGGGCGACAGGTCAGGGCAGCGGACGGTCGTGGGCCGGCGGGGGTACCCGCCGGCCCACGACCGTCGCCGTGAGGCGACCTCAGTCGATGATGATGGGACCGCCGCCGCCGTCGTCGTTTCCGTGACCGCGGCCGTTGCCTCGGCCGTGGTCTCCGCCGTCGCCCCCGCGGTCACCGCCCCGATCATCGCGAGCGGGACGCTTGGGGGCGCACTGCTGGGTGCAGCCGCCGAACCTCGACATGTCGGGCGCGACGAACGACGTGGCAGAGACGCCCTTGAGCGCCCCCAGCATCGTGTCCTTCCAGATCGGGCCCGGGATGGTGGCGCCGAACACCGAGCCGTAGGTACGCCCGCCCATGACCTGGCCGCCCAGCGGGTAACGCACCGGGCCGCGAGGGTCGCCGAGGCTGACCGCGCCGGCGAGATCCGGCGTGAACCCGGCGAACCACACGGTCCGTGACTGGTCGCCGGTACCGGTCTTGCCCGCGGCGTCCCTGCCGATTCCGCCGACGCCGCGCATGGTGCCCTTGGTGAACACGCCTTCGAGGATGTTGGTGGCCGCGTCCGCGATCTCCTCTTCCACGGCCTGCTTGCACTCAGGCTTGAAGGCGGTGACCTTGCCGAACCGGTCGACGATCTCCGTGATCGCCATCGGGGCGCAGTACTTGCCGCGTGCGCCGAGGGTCGCGTACGCGGACGCCACGGTCACCGGGTCCATCTCGTTGAAGCCGAGGGTGAAGGTCTGGAACTCGCGCAGTTTCTGGCCGTCGGCCCGCTTGATGCCGAAGTCCTTGGCGGTCTTGACGACGTCGCAGAGCCCCACCTTCCGCTCCAGCGTCATGAAGAAGGTGTTCACCGAGCCCCAGGTGCCGGTCTCCAGCGTCCTGAACCCGCCGGCGCCGCCCTCGGAGTTGCCCTGGGCGGTGGTGGGGTCACCGACGTTCTCACCCTTGCAGTTCTTGAAGTCGGAGTACCCGTTGGCCTGGAAAGTGGCGCCCGTGTTGAAGCCGTCACCGAACTTCATGCCCTCCTTGAGGGCGGTCACCAGGGTGAACATCTTGAACGTCGAGCCGGCCTGGAAGCCGGTGCCGCCGCCGTGCAGGGCATCCGCGACGACGTTGAACGACATCTCGTTCTTCTTGTGGTTGGTCCCGAACTTCCGGCTCGCCGCCATCGCGCGGATCGCGCCGGTGCCCGGCTCGACGAGTGCCTCGGACGCGACGGGCTTGTCGCCCGTGTGGACGTATTTCTTGATCGCCTTCTCGGCGGCCTTCTGCATGTCGCGGTTCAGGGTGGTCTTGATGGTCAGACCGCCCCGGTTGAGGAACTCCCGCCGGGTCTTCTCGGACTTGCCGAACTGCTCGTCGTGCAGGATCTCGTTCTGGACGTACAGGCAGAAGTAGGGGAACTCGCTCTCCTCGCAGCCACCGGGGATGGGCTTGTCCTTGTAGCCGAGCTTCTTGGTCTTGGCCTTCGCGGCCTCCTCCAGCGTGATGATCTTCAGCTCGGCCATCCGGTCCAGCACGGTGTTGCGCCGGGTGATCAGCCGGTCCCGGTACGCCTTGCCCAGGTTCGGGTCGGTGTTGTTCGGGTTCTGTACGGCTCCCGCCAGAGTGGCGGCCTGGACGAGATCGAGCTCGGAGGCGTGCTTGCCGAAGAATCGCTTGGACGCCGCCTCGATGCCGTAAGATCCCGCCCCGAAATACGCGATGTTGAGATATCGGTTGAGAATCTCGTCCTTCGAGTACTTCTTCTCGATGGCCATGGCGTACCGGATCTCGTTGAGTTTGCGCGAGAGGGTCGGTGCGATGGCCGCGGCCTTATCCTCTTCGGTCTCGGCCTTGTTGAAGATGACCTGCTTGACGTATTGCTGAGTGATCGAGGAGCCGCCCTGGGTGACGCCCCCCGTGGTGAGGTTCTTGATGAGAGCGCGGCTCGTGCCCTCAAGGTCGAGTGCTCCGTGCTCATAGAAACGGAAGTCCTCGATCGCGACAATGGCCTTCCGCATGATCGGAGAGATCTTGTCGAGCGGGACGGACTCCCGGTTCTGGAAGTAGAACTGCGCGATCTGCTTGCCGCCCGCGTCGAGCAGCGTGGTCTTCTCGGGAAGCGGAGGCTCGTCGAGGTCCTCCGGAGCGATGTTCAGCTCTTCCTTGACGGACTTCACCGTGATGCCCGCACCGCCGACCGCCGGTAGCGCGATGGCCGCCGCCAGCACCCCCGCCGCTCCCGCGGCGGCGATCAGCCGCAGGACGGTTCCAAGCGCCGTTGCCTGAGCTTTGCCTTGAGCTTGCACGTAACCAAGGGTACGTCGAGCGGAGTACTCGATCGCTACCGGAGGTCCCTACTTTACACTGCGCCGTCTCGGGGAGGACTAGTCATTCCCGGCCACATGGCCTGACATGACCATCTGGGAAATTGGTCCGCCCGGGTCTGTCGGTCCGATCGACTTGTTGCGTACGTTCTCCTCTGCGGCAATGCAACTAGGAGGCTCGACGCCCGCGCCCGTCGGCCGAAATGACGACTGACCACCTTAAGGGGAGTGGGGTCGAACATGTGGATCACGGATTGGACCTCCCGTGCCGCCTGTCGAGGTGCGGATCCTGACGCTCTCTTCGTGCAGGGCGCCGCGCAGAACCGGGCGAAGCTGATCTGCCGGGGATGCCCGGTCCGTACCGAGTGCCTCGCCGATGCGCTGGACAACCGCATCGAGTTCGGGGTGTGGGGCGGTATGACCGAGCGGGAACGCCGTGCGCTGCTGAGGCGCCGGCCCGATGTGAACTCCTGGCGCGACTTGCTGGAGTCGGCCAAGGAAGAGTACGAGCGAACCAACGAGCTCATCGCCGGATGAGCCGGGGATTCACCCCCTCCCTCCTCCACAGGTCATGACGCGAGGAGATCTCCGATCTCGCGCAGCCCGTCCAGATCGTGCACGTCCTCGGCCATCGCGGGGACGTGGGCGATCGGCACGGTCGGATGCGCCGACATGAAGTGTTCCTGCTCGCGCTGCTCGCGGGCGGCGAGCTGCATCCGTCCCGCGTGCAGTCGCAGTACGGCGGAGGCCAGCTCGTGCTCGCCGCGGGACTCCAGGTCCTCCGCCGCCGCGGTGCTCCGGGCGGCGGACAGGGCGGGCGCCGGCGAGCGGTGCAGCCGGTTGATGACCAGCCCGGCCAGGGGCATGCGCTCCTCGGCCAGCCGCTCGACGAAGTACGAGGCTTCGCGGATGGCGTCGCGTTCCGGCGTGGCGACCACGACGAAGGCCGTTCCCGGCGCCTGCAGCAGCTTGTACGTCTGCTCGGCTCGCTGCCTGAAGCCTCCGAATACCGCGTCGAGGGCCGAGACGAACATCTGGATGTCCTTCAGCACCTGAGCGCCCAGCACCTTGGTCAGCGCGCCGGCGACGATGCCGAAACCCGCGTTGAGCAGCTTGAACGCGCTCCTGCCCCCGGCCTTTGCGGGGGCCATCAGGATGCGGATGAGCCGCCCGTCGAGGAACCGCCCCAGGCGTTCCGGCGCGTCGAGGAAGTCGAGCGCCGACCGGGACGGCGGCGTGTCGACGATGATCAGGTCCCAGTCGCCGGACCGGCGGAGTTGGCCCAGCTTCTCCATCGCCATGTACTCCTGCGTGCCGGAGAAGCTCGACGACAGCGACTCATAAAAGGGATTTGTCAGGATCTGGCGGGCGCGCTCGGGGTCCGCGTGCGCTTCGATGATCTCATCGAAGGTCCGCTTCATGTCGAGCATCATCGCGTGCAGCTCGCCCTGGGAGCCGACACCCTTGACCCGGCGCGGGACGTTGTCCAGCTCGGTGAGCCCCATGGCCTGGGCCAGCCGCTTCGCCGGGTCCACGGTGAGCACGACGACCGAACGGCCGCGCTCCGCGGCCCGCAGCCCCAGGGCCGCCGCCGTGGTGGTCTTGCCGACGCCGCCGGAGCCGCAGCACACGATGATGCGCGTGTTCTCGTCGTCCAGGATCGCGTCGATGTCCAGAACGGGCGCGGTCTTGGTCACAGCTCTGCCTTTCGACGTCCGGACGTCCGGAGGCGACCCGCGGCTGCCGGGGCCGTAGGGGATCGGGTCATGCCGCGCCCTGCGCGCGGATGGCCTCGGCGAGTTCGTACAGCCCGGCCAGGTCGGTGCCGTCGGCGAGGAGCGGCAGCTCATAACGCGGCGTCCCCGCCTTCGCCAGGGACGCCCGCTCCCGCTTCTCCAGCCGGGTCCTGTGGGCGTGCTCGGTGACCTCTTCGGCGAGGGCCTGGGCGATCGCCGACGCGTCCGCCGACGCCTCCGCCGACTCGCCGACGAGGCCGGCGGCCTTCAGCCCGAGCGCGAGCTCCGCGTGGTCGAAGCGTTTCTTGAGTGCCGCGTCCAGCACGTCCTTCGGCAGGCCGGTCGGCCGGACCATGTTGATGAAGATACCGCCGACGGGCAGCTCGGCGCCGTGCAGTTCGGCGACACCGTCCAGCGTCTCCTGGACCGGCATCTCCTCCAGGAGCGAGACGAAATGGACCGCCGTCTCAGGAGAGGCGACGACCCCGCGCACCAGGTCGGCGTGGTTCTTGACGGGGCCGACCCGGGCCAGCCCGGCGACCTCCTGGGTGACGTTGAGGAAGCGGGTGATCCGACCGGTCGGCGGCGCGTCCATCACGATCGCGTCGTAGACCCGCCTGCCCGACCTGTCACGGCGGCGTACGGCCTCGCTGGTCTTGCCGGTGACGAGGACGTCGCGCAGGCCGGGAGCGATGGTGGTGGCGAAGTCGACCACGCCCATCCGGGTGAGCGCCTTGCCCATGCGCTTGAGGCCGTAGAACATCTCGAGGTACTCGAGCATGGCCTCTTCCGGGTCGATCGCCAGGGCGTACACGTCGCCACCGCCGGGGGCCACGGCGATCTTCCGCTCCTCGTACGGCAGCGGTGGCAGGTCGAAGACCTGGGCGATGCCCTGCCTGCCCTCGACCTCGACGAGCAGCACCTTGCGGCCGCCCGCCGCGAGTGCGAGGGCCAGCGCGGCGGCCACGGTGGTCTTCCCCGTGCCGCCCTTGCCGGTGACGACGTGCAGCCGCACGCCGTCCCAATCGGTGTCCCGAGCGCTCACGGCTCCTCCTCGCCAGGGGGCGTCGGAATGGCGTCGGCGACGCTGCCACGCCGGATCGTTCGCTCGCTCCGCTCGCTCACGGTTTGAAGGCTACCCAAAGGTCACATGTCGATTTCGCGGAGGCCGTCCGTTGGGGACCCTTGCGGTACGGCTCGCGCACGGATTGGCTTGGGGCAGGCGTCATCGCTTTCGCATAACGGGGTGGAAAGGGGTTACCGATCGTGGAGTCGGTGCTGTTCGCGTTGGTCCTGATGTTAGCGATCTTCGTGTTGATCGTGCTGGCCCGCAGCATCAGGGTCGTTCAGCAGTTCGAGACGGGCATCGTCTTCCGTCTCGGGCGCATCCAGTCGAACGTCCGGGGGCCCGGCCTTCATCTGGTCGCTCCGATGATCGACCGGATGCAGAAGGTCAACATGCAGATCGTCACGATGGGCGTCCCCGCACAGGAGGGGATCACGCGTGACAACGTCTCGGTACGCGTCGACGCCGTCGTGTACTTCCGGGTCATCGACCCGATCAAGGCCGTCGTCAACGTGCAGAACTATCTCTTCGCGGTGTCGCAGGTCGCCCAGACCTCGCTGCGCTCGGTCATCGGCCAGTCGGAGCTGGACCAGCTCCTCTCCGACCGCGACGCGCTCAACGCCAAGCTGAAGAACGTCATCGACGAGCCCACCGAGGGGCCGTGGGGCATCAGGATCGAGCGGGTCGAGATCAAGGACGTGGCGCTTCCCGAGGGCATGAAGCGCTCGATGTCCCGCCAGGCCGAGGCCGAGCGTGAGCGGCGTGCCCGCATCATCACGGCGGACGGCGAGTTCCAGGCGTCCAAGCGCCTGGCCGCGGCGGCCAAGGAGATGTCGTCCGACCCGGCCGCGCTGCAGCTTCGCCTGCTGCAGACCGTGGTGGAGGTCGCGGCGGAGAAGAACAGCACCCTGGTGATGCCGCTGCCCGTCGAGATGTTGCGCTTCTTCGACCGGATGGCCCCGGTGGCGGCGCAGGCCGCGGCGGCGAAGGAGGAGAAAGAGGAGCCCGAGCCGGTGGACGAGGCGATCGACGAGTCGCCCGCGATCGAGTCTCAGGTGTCCGTTCCCGGGCTCTCCGGCCTTCCGGCTGCCGCCGACGGAGCCGATCACGCTCCCACCGTGCAGAACCCCGTCTGGAACCCGGAGACCCCCTGAGGGCCGAGTGTGCCTCCCACCGGGGACGTCTGCTCGGACGCGCGGCGTGATCCGTCGATAACCTGGCCCCATGACCAAGTGGGAATACGTCACGGTGCCGTTGCTGACGCACGCGACGAAGCAGATTCTTGACAACTGGGGCGAGGACGGCTGGGAGCTGGTCTCCGTCATCCCGGGGCCGAACCCCGAGCAGCTTGTCGCCTACATGAAGCGAGCGAAGTGATATGAGCACCCCTGAAAAGCGCATCGCCGACCTCGGGCTGACCCTGCCCGAGGTGGTGGCTCCTCTCGCGGCGTACGTGCCCGCGGTCCGTACGGGCGACTACGTCTACACCTCCGGCCAGCTTCCCATGGTCGGCGGCAAGCTGGCCGTCACCGGCAAGGTCGGCGCCGAGGTCTCCGCCGAGGACGCCGCGGCGCAGGCGCGGATCTGCGCGCTGAACGCCCTCGCGGCGGTGAAGTCCGTCGTCGGCGACCTGTCGAACATCGTCAGGATCGTGAAGGTCGTCGCCTTCGTGTCCAGCGCGCCGGGCTTCACCGGCCAGCCGGCCGTCGCCAACGGCGCCAGCGAGCTACTCGGGGAGATCCTCGGGGACGCCGGAAAGCACGCGCGCAGCGCCGTCGGCGTGGCGGTCCTCCCGATGGACGCTCCGGTGGAGGTCGAGCTGATCGCCGAGGTCCGCTGACCACCTCCTCGTACGCGGTGCGAGATCGCGGGGGCGTCCGGAGCGTTCCTCGCGATCGAGGGACGCCCGCCCGCCACCGTCGCGGGCGGGCGCCCCTCACGTGACCGCACCGGCGCCGTAGGCGTGTCACCCGAACGATGTTCTAATGAGTCGCACAGAGGCACTACCGCGTGGAGGGTGTATGGGGATCCCGCTTCCGGGAGAGATCGGGCAACGGGCGCGGGACATCCTCGCGGGGCGCGTCCCGATCGTGCCGGCCAGAGACGCCGCCACCGTGGTGGTGCTCCGTGACGATCCGCTCGAGGTCTATCTGCTGCGCAGAAAGGCGACGATGGCCTTCGCCGCGGGCGCCTACGTGTTCCCCGGAGGCTCGGTCGACCCCAGGGACACCGACCACGCGGTCGCGTGGGCGGGCCCTCCGCCCTCGGATTGGGCCGCGGCCTTCGGCACGGACGAGCGGACGGCGCGCGGTCTCGTGTGCGCCGCCGTACGGGAGACCTTCGAGGAGTCCGGTGTGCTCCTGGCGGGGCCGAGCGCGACCACGATCGTGGCGGACACCACCGGCGACGACTGGGAGGCCGACCGTCTCGCGTTGATCGACCGCACGCTCTCGTTCGCCGAGTTCCTCGACCGGCGCGGTCTGGTGCTGCGCTCCGATCTGCTCCGGGCGTGGGCGCACTGGATCACGCCCGAGATCGAGACCAAGCGGTTCGACACCCGGTTCTTCGTCGCCGCGCTACCGCCCGGCCAGCGCACGCGCGACGTCGGGGGCGAGGCCGACACGGTCGCTTGGATGAGCCCGGCCGCCGCCCTGGACCGCGGGAAGGCGGGCGAGATCATGCTCATGCCGCCGACCTTCCGTACGTTGACCGAACTCGCCGGGTTCGAGACGATCGACGACGTGCTGCGCGAGGAGCACACGATCACGACGGTGCAGCCGTCCGCCGCAGAGGTGGACGGCGAGATGGTCCTGATCGTCCCCGACCCCGACCCCGACCCCGACCCCGTCCCGGGGCGTACGCCATGAACGGGACGACGGGAACGGCTCCTTCCGCGAACGGGGAGAGATGAGCGGCATTCGGATCCCGGTTGAGGGCATCGACGGTTCCGGTACGGCGCACGCCACCAGCCTGCTGGCCCCGAATCCCTCGCCGATGACGCTGGACGGCACCAACACCTGGGTCATCGGCCGGGCGGAAACCGTACTGGTGGTGGATCCGGGACCGGACGACGACGCGCATCTCCGGCGGGTGGCCGATCATCTGGCCGAGCGCAGGGTCGTGGCCGTCCTGCTCACGCACGGGCACCATGACCACAGCGGGGGCGCGCGCACGTTCGCCGAGATGGTGAACGCGCCGGTCCGGGCACTCGATCCGAGCCATCGGCTGGGCGGTGAGGGGCTCGCGGACGGCGACGTCATCGACCTGGACGGCCTGGAGGTCAGGGTCGTCGGCACCCCGGGGCACTCGTTCGACTCGCTCTGCTTCTGGCTGCCCGAGGACCGCGCGATGCTGACGGGCGACACGATCCTGGGCCGGGGGACCACGGTGATCGCGCCGGACGGGGATCTGGCCGATTATCTACGGAGCCTCGACCAACTGCGGGCGGGGGCCGAGATCCTTGAGGCGGAGGCGCTGCTGCCCGGCCACGGCCCGGTTCTGCCCGATCCCGTGGGGGTTCTGGACGGGTACATCGCCCATCGTCGCCTGCGCCTGGACCAGATCCGGCAGGCCATCCGGGACGGCGCCGGAGACGCCCGGCAGATCGTCGAGATCGTCTACGCCGAGGTGGATCCCGCGCTCTGGCCCGCCGCCGAGATGTCGGTGGCGGCCCAGCTCGACTATCTCAAGTCGCTCTAGCGGGAGCGGTTGTAGAGCCGCTCCATGTCCAGGATGACCACGGCCTTGGCCTCGATGCGCAGCCAGCCGCGCTGGGCGAAGTCGGCCAGCGCCTTGTTGACCGTCTCGCGGGAGGCGCCGACGAGCTGGGCGAGCTCCTCCTGGGTCAGGTCGTGGTGGACCCGGAGGCCGTCCTCGGTCTTGCGGCCGAAACGGTCGGCGAGATCCAGCAGCTGCTTGGCCACACGGCCGGGCACGTCGGTGAAGACCAGGTCGGCCAGCACATCGTTCGTACGGCGGAGCCGCTGGGCGAGGGCGCGCAGCAGGTGCAGCGCGACCTCGGGGCGGCCGGTGAGCCACGGCCTCAGGTCGTCGTGGCCCAGGCCGGCCAGGCGGACGTCCGTCAGGGCGATGGCGGAAGCCGTACGCGGACGGGGGTCGAACAGGGAGAGCTCGCCGAACATCTCCCCGGGGCCCAGCACGCTGAGCAGGTTCTCCCTGCCGTCGGGCGCGGTGCGGGCCAGCTTGATCTTTCCTTCCAGCACCACGTAGAGCCGGTCGCCGGTCTGGTTCTCACTGAACAGGGTCTGTCCCTTGGACAACTCGACCTCGGTGACGCTCGTCCGCAGTGCTGCGGCGCCCTCACGGTCGAGCGCGGAGAACAGGGGCGCCTTGCTCAGTACGTCGTCGGTGCTCACGGTGCCTCCTTGCAATGGTCGCGCTCGGTCGTTGGCGCCGTGCAAGCCATTGTGACCTACGCCGTCCGCGTAGTCTTACGGGGTGTCCCGCAAAGTTCAGACGGCTGGGGAGTCCCGGCTCGCTCTCGTTCGCCGTGCGCGGCGGATCAACAGAATCCTGGCGGAAACCTATCCTGACGCTCATTGCGAACTCGACTTCGCCAACCCCCTTGAACTGCTGGTCGCCACGATCCTCTCGGCGCAGTGTACGGACAAAAGGGTAAATATGGTTACTCCGGTGCTTTTCGCGAAGTATCGGACACCGGCTGACTATGCGGCGGCCGACCGGAACCAGCTCGAAGAGATCATCAGATCCACCGGCTTCTTCCGGGCCAAGACCAACAGCATCATCGGCATGGCCCAGGCCGTCTGCGACCGCCACCACGGCGAGGTGCCCGGCACGCTCAAGGAGCTCGTCGCCCTCCCCGGAGTGGGGCGCAAGACCGCCAACGTGGTGCTCGGCAACGCCTTCGACGTCCCCGGCATCACCGTGGACACCCACTTCAGCCGCCTGGCCGGGCGCTTCGGCTGGACCACCGCGACCGACGCCGTCAAGATCGAGCACGAGGTCGGGGATCTGATCCCCAAATCCCAGTGGACGATGCTCTCGCATCGCCTGATCTGGCACGGCCGTCGCGTCTGCCACGCCCGCAGGCCCGCCTGCGGCGCCTGCTCCGTCGCCGCCCTCTGCCCGTCGTACGGCACCGGGCCGACCGACCCCGCAGAGGCGGGCAGGCTCGTGAAGGAAGGTCCCTTCTCCTGATCCGAGGGAAGTTCCGCTTCCTCGGGAAGCTTGACCGCCGTTCCGCGGTTGTACGGCTCGCGCGGCTCGATCTGCATCGGAGGAGACATTGGTTCCCGGCTGGCTGACGGATCTGGCGGCGAACGCCGGACGGAACCCCGTGCCCGAGGTGCTGCGGCCTCCCGATGACGGCGCCGGGCGGCGGGCCGCGGTGCTCCTGTTGTTCGGCGAGGGATCTGCGGGGCCGGACGTCCTGCTCATCCAGCGCAGCTCCAACGGCCGCAGGCATGCGGGCCAGCCCGCCTTTCCCGGTGGCGGCGTCGATCCCGAGGACGACGGTCCCATAGGGGCCGCACTGCGTGAGGCCCAGGAGGAGACCGGTCTCGACCCGCGCGGGGTGAAGATCGTCGGAACGATGCCCGAACTCTACGTCTGGCGCAGTGACAACCGCGTGACGCCCGTCCTCGGGTGGTGGCACACGCCCAGCGCCGTGCACGCCGCCTCGCCGGACGAGGTCGAGTCCGTCGAGCGGATCCCGGTGGCCGAGCTCGTCGATCCCGCCAACCGGTTGCGGCTGCGGTACCCACGAGGCCGGGCCACGCCGGAGGAGGACCCGCCCCGCGCGTTCGCGGGAGATCCGGGAGGCGCGCCCGCGTTCCGGGTGCGCGGCCTGCTCGTCTGGGGTTTCACCGCGGGGATACTCGACCGTGTGCTGGCCGTGTCGGGGTTCGAGCGGCCCTGGGACCGGTCACGCGTCGAGGACCTGCCCCCCGACGTCCTGAGACTCGCCTCCCGCGGCTAGTGGCCCGTCACGCAATCTTGGCCGGGTAACTCGTCCAGCTTCTGATCGGTGAGCTGGCGGCAAAGTTGGTCTTGGGCTGTGCT
>NZ_JADDIL010000064.1:0-56866 GCF_020826795.1 Microtetraspora sp. AC03309
CCCCCACCCCGACGCCAAGTGACACTCAACCTCCCACAGCCTCCCCAACACCCGCTAACTCGTCCAATACGGAGACGTGATGCGAAAAGGGGTCGATGATGGACACCGGCGGCACCCCAAGATGAACGGCAAGGGACAGTGCAGGAAATGACTCAGCCTCGGCTTCTCGGTGGTCGCTATGAACTCGACGGTGTCGTCGGGCGTGGCGGCATGGCCGAGGTGTATCGCGCCCGGGACATCCGGCTGGACCGTGTTGTCGCGATCAAGACGCTCCGCTCGGACCTTGCCCGGGACCACACCTTCCAGGCGAGGTTCCGCAGGGAGGCGCAGTCGGCGGCGTCACTGAACCATCCGTCGATCATCGCCGTGTACGACACCGGCGAAGACATGATGGACAACACGCCCGTGCCGTACATCGTGATGGAGTTCGTGGACGGGCGGACCCTCCGTGACCTGCTCCGTGCCGACCGGCGGCTGCTGCCCGAGCGGGCGATGGAGCTGGTCGACGGCATCCTGAGGGCGCTCGACTACAGCCACCGTGGCGGCATCGTCCACCGGGACATCAAGCCGGCGAACATCATGCTGACGCTCAGCGGCGAGGTCAAGGTCATGGACTTCGGCATCGCCCGTGCGATGGCCGACTCCGCGGCCACCATGACCCAGACGGCCCAGGTCATCGGCACCGCGCAGTACCTGTCGCCCGAGCAGGCCCGCGGGGAGCGGGTGGACGCCCGCAGCGACATCTACTCGACCGGTTGCGTGCTGTACGAACTGCTGACCGGCCAGCCGCCCTTCACCGGCGACTCTCCGGTCGCCATCGCGTACCAGCACGTGCGCGAGGACCCGATCCCCCCGTCGGGCATCGACCCCGAGATCCCCCAGTGGGCCGACGCGATCGTGCTCAAGGCCATGGCCAAGGACCCGGTCAACCGCTACCAGAGCGCGACCGAGATGCGCGCCGACATCCAGCGCGTCATGTCCGGCATGCCGGTCGACCCGCAGACGATGGCGATGGCCACCAACCACGGCTCGTACGGCCCGGCCGACCGCACCCGCACCATGACCAGCGCGGGCGGCCAGATGGCCGCCCAGGGCACCCGGGCGATCCCGCAGTACGACTACGGCCCCGAGGAGCGCGACGGCGGCGGTGGCCGGTACGACGGCCGCAGGCGCAGCGGAGGCGGGAACACCGCGCTGAAGACCGCGGCGTGGATCCTGATCCCGCTTCTGGTCATCGGCGGTTTCATCGGCGTGGGGTACGCCTTCCTGACCGGCGACACGGGCAACGCCGCGACCATCAAGGTGCCCGTCGTGAAGGGCCAGACCAAGCCGGCGGCCGAGAAGGCCCTGACGGACGCGGGCCTCAAATTCACCGAGAAAGAGGAGTTCAGCCCCGACATCGAGAAGGGGGTGGTGATCGGCACCGACCCCGCCGGGGACACGGCGGTGGAGCCGGGGTCCACGGTCACCCTCACGCTGTCCAAGGGTCCCGAGCTGATCGCGGTGCCGAACGTCGTCGGCAAGACGCCCGACGAGGCCAAGGCCGAGTTGACGGCGCTGGGCTTCAAGGTCTCCCGGGTCGACGTGGTCTCCACCCAGCCGCAGGGCAAGGTCTTCGACACCAAGCCCAAGGCGGGCAAGGAGGTCGCGAAGGAGAGCGCGGTTCGGATCTACGTGCCCAAGGAGGCCATCGAGGTCCCGAGCGTGCTCGGCCTCACCGCGGAGGACGCCAAGTCCACGCTGGAAGGCGCCGGCTTCAAGGTCAAGCTCTCACAGCAGCCGAGCGACGTGGTTCCGGCAGGAAACGTGATCGCGCAGACGCCGGACGCCGGAGCCAAGCTCCAGTCCGGTACGACGATCACGCTGACCGTCTCCAGCGGGCCCAACCAGCAGCAGCCGACCGATCAGCCGAGTGACCAGATCACCGAGCCGCCGGTGGACGACGGCAGCGACGGCGGCGATGACGGCGGCATCCTCCCCGACCAGGGCGACAACCCGTTCGGCAACTGACGCATCGCCGGAACCGGCACAGATCGCGAAAGAGGCCCGCTCCTCCCGAGCGGGCCTTTTTCTGTGCCCGCGGGCCCGCCGGGTCAGGCGTGGGGGCGTAGCCCGTTGAGCGCGGTCTCGACGACGGCGTCGGCATAGCCGGAGGTGAGGGGACCGCTGCGCTGGAGCCAGCGGTTCAGCAGTGGCCCCCACAGCAGGTCGATCGCCACGTCGAGGTCGACGGCCTCGGACAGCTGCCCGGCCCGTTGCGCGGCGCGCAGCCGCTGCTTCTTGAGTTCCTTCATCGGCCCGTCCAGCCGCTCGGCATAGACGGCGGCGAGCGCCGGGTCGTGCAGGATCTCGGTGTTCAGCGCGCGCATCGGCTCGTCGAAGCGGGGATCGTTCAGCTCCTCCACGGTGGCGCGCAGCACCGTCTTCAGGTCGGCCTCCAGGTCACCGGTGTCGGGCAGCGCCGGGGCCTGGTCTCCGGTGAACATGAGGAAGGCGTCGAACAGCACGGCGCCCTTGGAGGGCCACCAGCGGTAGATGGTCTGCTTGCCGACGCCCGCGCGGGCGGCGATGCCCTCGATGCTCAGCTTGGCGTAGCCGACCTCCCCGACCAGCTCGAACGCCGCCGTGACGATGGCCCTCCGCGACGCCTCGTTCCTGCGTGTGGCGTCCGGTGTGCCCCTGCGGGCGGAGGAGTCCTTGGGCTGCGCTGTCATGGGCGCAGACTATCAATTCTGAGACGAGACGGTCCGTCTTGACTTTGACCCCACGACCGGGCAGGGTGGTGCTCATTGACGAGACGATCCGTCTTGTCTCGTCAATGTCCGGTCGCCTGAATGGAGTTCCGCCGATGACCACCGCCGATACCGCCACCACTGCCACTGCCGCCGGCCGCGTCTGGTTCGTGACCGGGGCCAGCCGTGGCTTGGGCCACGCGTTCGCCCGGGCCGCCCTGGAGCGCGGTGACCGGGTGGTCGCGGCCGCTCGCAGTACGACATCGCTTGATGAACTCGCCGCCGAGCACGAGGGCCGGGTGCTGGCCCTCCCCCTGGACGTCACCGACCGCGCCGCGGTGTTCGCCGCCGTCACCAGGGCCGTCGAGCACTTCGGGGGACTCGATGTCGTGGTGAACAACGCGGGGATCCTGTCATCCGGCATGATCGAGGAGTTCACCGAGGCCGAAGCCCGGGCTCAGATGGAGGTCAACTTCTTCGGAGCCCTGTGGGTGGGCCAGGCGGTCCTGCCGTACCTGCGGGCGCGACGGTCCGGGCACATCGTCCAGATCTCCAGCATCGCCGCGCTCGGAGGATTTCCGTCCACCGGCATGTATAGCGCGAGCAAGTTCGCCCTTGAGGGGCTGAGCGAGGCCCTGGCGATGGAGGCCGCGCCGTTCGGCGTCAAGGTGAGCATCGTCCAGCCCGGCGGCTACTGGACCGACCTGTACACGAGCATGACCTCGACCACTCCGAACGACGCGTACGCGCCGCTGCGGGCCGAGCTGGAGAAGCAGTGGGCGGAAGGATCGGTGGACAGCGAGCCGCGCCTGGCCGCGGAGGCGGTGATGAGGCTGGTCGACAGCGACGATCCACCGCTGCGGCTGCTGCTCGGGAGCATGGTCTACGACCTGGCCTTCGACATCTCCCGGCGGCGGATGGACACCTGGGCCCGCTGGGAGCAGGTCAGTCGCGCCGCCGAGAAGGCCGTCCCCGCTCCCACCACCGGATGAACGGGGCAGCGGCCGCCTCCGGTTTCCGCCAGCCTTGGGCGGGACGGCGGGCAGTGGCTGTCATGGCCCGACCGGACGTGGGAACAGCTTCCGCCAGCCTTGGGCGGGACAGCGGGCAATGGCTGTCATGGCCCGACCGGACGTGGGAACAGCTTCCGCCAGCCTTGGGCGGGACGGCGGGCAGTGGCTGTCATGGCCCGACCGGACGTGGGAACAGCTTCCGCCAGCCTTGGGCGGGACAGCGGGCAATGGCTGTCATGGCCCGACCGGACGTGGGAACAGCTTCCGCCAGCCTTGGGCGGGACAGCGGGCAATGGCTGCCATTGCCCGACCGACATGGGAAGGGCTTCCGCCACTCGGGGGCAATGGCGGAAGCCCTCATTCTTTAGTCGTCGCGGGGGAGGGAAGCGTTACACGATCTGGGCGAGCCAATTGCCGAGTAGCCGGTGGCCGTGTTCGGAGAGGATCGACTCGGGGTGGAACTGCACGCCTTCGATGGGGGCGTCACGGTGGCGCAGGCCCATGACGACGCCTTCGGGGGTGGTGGCGGTGACCTCCAGCGCGTCCGGCACGCGGGTGACGGCGAGCGAGTGGTAGCGGGTCATGGTGACGGGTGAGGGGATGCCGGTGAAGACTCCCTTGCCGTCGTGGATGATCAGGCTGGTACGGCCGTGCATGAGTTCGGGGGCGCGTGCGACGGTGCCGCCGTAGGCGACGGCGATGGCCTGGTGGCCGAGGCAGACGCCGAGCAGGGGAATTTTACGTTCGGCGCAGTGGTGGATCATGGGGATGCTGACTCCTGCGGCTTCGGGGGTGCCGGGGCCGGGGGAGACGAGCACGCCGTCGTATGGGTCGGCGTCGTCGACGGTGACGTGGTCGCGGGGGTGGACGTCGCAGGCGGCTCCGAGCTCGCGCAGGTACTGCACGATGGTGTGGACGAAGCTGTCGTGGTTGTCCACCACGAGGACACGGGCCGGGAATCGCGGTCGGTCGACCATGCAGACTATCCTTACTCGGAACTGCGCCCACTAACGAGGGAACTGCCGTGCCGAAGTCCAAGCTCCGTAAGAAGGCCGTCTACACGCCGCCGCAGAAGGCGCAGACGCTGAAGGTCAGCCCCCGGTGGCTCGCTCCGCTCATGGTGGTGGCCTGGATCCTGGGGATCGCCTGGATCGCGGTGTACTACATCGCGCCGACCGCGCCGGGTCTGGGTGCCCTGGGCAACTGGAACCTGCTGATCGGTTTCGGGCTGATCATCTTCGGCGTGGTCCTGTCGACGCGCTGGCGCTGACGAAGTTGTTGTCCACAGGGTTATCCACACCTGTGGACATTCGGATCATTGGACCGCGATCGCACCGTACGGTGGCAGGGTCAGCAGGATGACGGCCATGACCGCGAGCACGGCGACGACGGCGGCCAGCTGGACGGCGTTCCGGGATTTGCGCGGGGCGTAGACGAAGGCGGCGGCGATCGCCGTGCCGGTCACCAGGCCGCCGAGGTGGCCCTGCCAGCTGATCCCGGGGACGACGAAGGTCAGGACGATGTTGATCCCGATCAGCCAGAGCACGCCGCGGGCGTCGAAGCCGAGCTTCCTGGACACGACGAAGAGCGCGCCGAACATGCCGTAGATCGCGCCTGAGGCTCCGTATGCCCACAGGCCGAACAGGTAGACGGCGATGGAGCCGCCGAGTGCGGACAGCAGGTAGAGCGCGGCGAATCTGAGTGATCCGAGGCGGCGTTCGAGTTCGGGGCCGATGGCGTACAGCGCCCACATGTTGAACAGGATGTGCCAGAAGGACGGCGGCGGGGCGTGCAGGAACGCGCCGGTGAGCAGTCGCCACCATTCGCCGTAGAAGACGTAGACGGACGAGGTCGCGAACGTGTTGATGATCTCGTCGGCTCTGGTCAGCTCGGCGAGGTAGGCGAGCACGTTGATGATCAGCAGGGTCCAGGTCACGCGTGGTTTGGTGACGGCGGCCCCGCCGAACATCGCCTGGGCGGGGCGGACGCTCCGGTTGCCCTCCTGGACGCATTCGACGCACTGGTGGCCGACGGCGGCGTCGCGCATGCAGTCAGGGCAGATGGAGCGCTCGCAGCGCTGGCATCGTACATATGTCTCGCGCTCGGGGTGCCGGTAGCAGGTCGGCGCGGCTTCGGCCCCCGGGTGCGTCGGCGGCGGCTGGGAGGTCATGGAGTCCTTCCGAAGGGCGTGTCCACGGCCTCCTAGCCTATAAGCCGTTTTTCACGAACGCTCGATGGTGACTTCCTCGATCACCACGTCGTCGACGGGACGGTTCATCCGCCCGGTCGGGGTCTTGGCGATGGCGTCGACGACCTCGCTGCCCTCGATGACCTCACCGAAGATGGTGTGGCCCTGGTTGAGGTGGGGCTGCGGGGAGACCGTGATGAAGAACTGGGAGCCGTTGGTGCCCTTGCCGAAGCGCTTGCCGGCGTTGGCCATGGCGAGCAGGTAGGGACGGTTGAAGTTGTTCTCCGTGTGGATCTCGTCGTCGAAGTCGTAGCCGGGGCCGCCGATGCCCTGGCCGAGCGGGTCGCCACCCTGGATCATGAAGCCGCTGATGACGCGGTGGAAGATCGTGCCGTCGTACAGCTTGTCGGTGCTCTTCTGGCCGGTCTCGGGGTGGGTCCACTCCCGGGTGCCTTCGGCCAGTTCGACGAAGTTCCGCACGGTCTTGGGCGCCTGGTTCGGCCAGAGCTTGATCCGGATGGTGCCGTGATTGGTGCGAAGGTTCGCGATGAGGTTGTCAGCCACGAGGGCCGCCCCCTTTTCATGCAGGTTTCGGTTGTCCGTTGAACTTCGGTGAACAGCGTAGCGAGCCCTCCTGCGGCGCCCGGTCATGATTGAGCCGCTTTGACACGGGAAGAGGGTCGTCACGGGGCCCCAACACCGGGGAGGTTTGTCGTGTCCCTGACACTCAGAAGACGCCGCGTGGAAGTTCCGATTCCGCGGACGCGGCTGGGCCGTATGAAGGCCCAGGTGAGCCCGATGGTCAACAAGGTGACCCCGATCGCGGGCAAGGTGAGCCCGATGGTCGGGAAGGTGAGCCCGATGGTCGGCAACGCTCGGGACGTCACCGCCATGCGCATCACGGATGCCCGTGTGTGGGCGGCGCCCAAGCTGGACCAGGCCGCTCACTCGGTTGAGGAGCAGCTCGCGCCGATGGTGAGCTCGTTTCTCGCGGGCGCGGCCAGGCGGGTGGAGCCGACGCCTGTGGCCAGGACCCGGCGGCGCTGGCCGATACTGATGCTGTTCGCCGGCCTGGCCATCGGAGCGATCGGCGCGGTGATGTACCGCAACAGGTCCGAGCAGTGGGCCGAGAGCATGAAGGAGACCGCGTCGGAGACCACCAGGTGGGCCGGCGAGAAGGCCGAGCACGCCGGCACCAGGGCTGCCGAGAAGGCCAAGCAGGCCGGTTCCAAGACTGGCGACAAGGCCGACGAGATCGCGGGCAAGATCCAGTAGTGCGTACGGCCGGCGCTTCGGCGCCGGCCGCGGCACCTGCGGGCCGACGCCTCCGGGCGGGCGGCCCGTTCTCGTCCGCGCCGCCGTTCGCCCTGTGGCCTTCCGCGCTGTCACCCCTCGTGTGCCAGCCGCTCCAGCATCGTGGGGAGGCCGCCGTCGTGCAGCACGGTCAGCCGCCGGGTGGCCCGGGTGATGGCGACGTACAGGTCCTGGCCGCCCATGGGCGACTGGGCGAGGATCTCCTCGGGGGCGACGACCACCACCGCGTCGAACTCCAGCCCCTTGCACTGGTTCACGGTGAGCACGGCGACCGCCGACTCCAACGGGTCGGCTTCCTGCGGGAAGAGCGCGGCCGTCTCCGCGTGGCGCGCGTCGGGGGTGAGCACCGCGAGCGTGCCCTCTCCGATCGCTTCCAGTTCCTCCGCCACCAGGGCGCTCAGGTCCGTCCCCTGGTACGGCACGGCGCGGGGCCGCGCCTCACCGTCGCGTACGGACTCGGGGGGTTCCTGCTCCGGAGCGACCGCCTTCAGCACGTCGGCGGCGACATCCATGATCTCCACCGGGGTGCGGTAGTTCACCATCAGCCGCTCCTCACGCCAGCGGTCCTTGACGTACGGGTCGAGCATCTCGCCCCATGAGCGGGCGCCGGCCGCGGACCCGGTCTGCGCGATGTCACCGACGACGGTGAGGGAGCGCGCCGGGATGCGGCGCATGATGACGCGCCAGGCCATCGCGGAGAGCTCCTGCGCCTCGTCCACGATCACATGCCCGTACGCCCAGGAGCGGTCGGCCGCCGCCCGCTGCGCCGTAGTGACGGCCCGGCCGGTGTCGTGGTGCCGCTCGGCGAGCGCGGTGGCCTCCATCATCCCCGTGAGGTCGGCGATCTCCAGCACGCCTCTGGCGTAGGTCTCCTCGTTCTCACGTTCCTCCTCGGCGGCCCGCTCTCGCGCCCTGGCTTCGGCGTCGTCCTGGCCGAGGAGTTCGGCGGCCTCGTCGAGCAGGGGGACGTCCCCGACCGTCCAGGGTGCGCCCGCCCGGCGGAGCAGCAGGGAGCGCTCCTCGTCGCCGAGCAGCCCGGCCGTCGCTACGCGCAGCCGGGCGGGATCCGAGAGCAGCTCGCCGACCAGCCGTTCGGGCGTGAGGTACGGCCACAGTTCCTCCAGTGCCGCGCGCACCGACGCCTGCTGCCACAGGGCCTCGCGCGCGTAGCGCAGGTCCTCCTCGTCGTACGGCCGGTCGAGGCTCCTGGCCTCGTCCACGGCGAGGCCCATGAGCACCTTGTTGACGAACACCCGCCGGGCGAGGTTGTGCGGCCTGCCGAGCGCGCGTGCCCGGTCACGGGCGCGCAGGCAGGAGCCGTGGTCCAGGCGAAGCGCCATCCGCTCGACGACCACCTCGACGCCGCCGCGGATCGAGGTGCGCACGTCGATCAGCACCTCCAGGTCACCGTCCGGAACCCGCTGGCGGTCGCGTACGGCGGCCTCGATCACATCCGCCATCCGCAGGTCGCCCTTGAGGACTGCCACGGCGGGTGCGTCGTCCGCGGTCGCGTGCACGCCCGCGTGGAGTTCGCCGACGCTGGACAGGACCACCTCTGTCTCGCCGAGCGCGGGCAGGACCTGGCCGATGTAGCGGCTGAACATCGCGTTCGGGCCGACCACGAGCACGCCCCGGCGTTCCAGCGTGGCGCGGTGCGCGTACAGGAGGTAGGCCGCCCGGTGGAGCGCGGCGACGGTCTTGCCGGTGCCGGGCCCTCCCTGGACCACGAGCGCCCCTGGCAGGCCGGACCGGATCACGCGGTCCTGCTCTGTCTGGATGGTGGCCACGATGTCGCCCATCCGGCCGGTGCGGCCGCGCCGGAGCGTCGCCATCAGGGCGGCCTCGCCGACCAGGTTCCTCCGGTCGCTCTCGTCCATCCGGTCCAGGTCGAAGACCTCGTCGTCCAGTCCGGTGACCGTACGGCCGCGCGTGTGGATGTGCCTGCGGCGGACGAGGGACGCCGGATCGCCGGGAGTCGCGACGTAGAAGGGCCGGGCGACGGGGGCCCTCCAGTCGATCAGGACCGAGTCGTGCTCGTCGTCGCGCAGCCCGATCCTGCCGATGTAGTAGGTCTCGCCGCCGGCGTCGTCGATCCGCCCGAAGCAAAGACCACGCTCGACCCCGGAGAGCTGGGCGACCCTGCGGGCGTGCTCGTCCGCGGAGACCTCCCGCTCGATGGCGGCCTGGCGGGTGCCGCCTCCACCACGGGCGAACGCCGTGCTCAGCGCCGCTTCGGTGCGTTCCCGTGCGGTGTCGAGCCGGTCGTAGAGCATGGAGACGTAGGACTGTTCTTCCCTGAGAGCTTGCGCGGGTTGACGGCTCATCATGGCTTTGCTAGAATCCTATCGTTGGGTTCTTTGTCGGCCCACTTCTACAGAGGGTTGAGAATATCAGTTCTCCCCTCGCGTTGTCGTGCATCGCCACCGTTCCCGCTCGCCATTCGTTCGTCGGTGCCGCCCGGAAGAGCTGGAACCCGTGCTCGCGCGGCCGTCAGGCCGCCCGCATCACCTCGCCGACCAGCTCGAACAGGGTGCGTGACGACGGGCCCGGCGGCGCTCGCCGGGCGCAGGAGGACGGCGCAGGAGAACCCGGCCGCCGCCGCGAGGTCGGTACGGCCGAGCCGAGCCACCCTCGACGCCTACGGCGTTCCCTTTCGTTCCCTTCAAGGATGGCTAACCGGATTCGCGGCACATGAAGGCGATCACGAAAGATTTCCGGACACGCCCGATTTCAGAGACACACCCGCTTCAGTGCCCGACCAGCTTTCCGGGCCCGGTCGGCTTTCCGGGCCCGGTCGGCTTTCAGGGCTCGACCAGCCCGGCGCGGATGGCGTACTTGGTCAGTTCCAGCCGGTCACGCATGCCGAGTTTCTGCAGGATGTTCGCGCGGTGCCGGTCGACGGTCTTGACGCTGATGACCAGGGTCTCGGCGATCTCCTTGGAGGAGTTCCCCTCGGCTATCAGCTTGACGATCTCCTCCTCTCGCGGCGTGAGGATGCTGTCCGGAATCGCCTCGCCCTGCCGGCTGCGCTGCAGGTAGTCCCGGATGAGCGCGGTGACCGCCCCCGGGTAGAGGAACGGCTCTCCCCGTACGGCCGCCCGGCACGCTTCGAGGAGGTCGCGGTCGGCGACCGACTTGAGCACGTAGCCGGACGCCCCCGCCTTGAGCGACTCGAAGAGGTACTGCTCGTTGTCGTACATCGACAGGATCAGGATGCGGATGCCGGGCGCGCGCCGGGATATCTCGCGTGCCGCCTGGATGCCCGTCATGCGGGGCATCGCGATGTCCAGGATCGCCAGGTCGACCTCCTCCTCGGAGGCACGCTCGACCGCCTCCGCGCCGTCGGCCGCCTCGGCGACGACCATGAGGTCCGGCTCCGCGTCGATGATCAGCCGGAGGCCCTGGCGGACCAGTGCGTGATCGTCCGCCAGCAGGATCCGTGTCGTGGGCGAGTCCACCGGGTTCAACTCCGTTCCGCCGTCGGTTTCCCCGCGAGGGGGATGACGAGCCGTATCTCCGTGCCACCGCCGGGAGGCGAGGTGACGGTAAGGGACGCGCCGACGAGAAGTGCCCGCTCGCGCATGCCCCGGATGCCCGCGCCCTCCTGGAGCACCCCGCCACGGCCATTGTCCGCGACGCGCAGCACCACGGTGCCGGGCTCGGCCGTCAGCGACAGCTCCACCTGGGTGGCCTGGGAGTGCCGGGTCACGTTCGTCAGGCTCTCCTGCGTGATCCGGTAGATGACGAGCTCGACGTCTCCGCTCAGAGCGGGCAGGTCCGGGTCCGTCCTCCGGATCACCGACAGCTTGCTGACCTGGGCGACGTCCGTCGCCAGCGCGCTGAGGGCACTGAGCAGCCCCAGATCCTCCAGAACGCCTGGGCGCAGCCTGCGGGCGATCTGGCGTACCTCGTCCAGGCTGGAGCGGACCGTCTCCTGGACCGCGTGCAGGTCGTCGCGCAGGTCCTCGGGGGCGCGGTCGATCGCCCGCTTGAGGCCGAGCAGCACCACGGTGAGGGTCTGCCCGATCTCGTCGTGCAACTCCCTGGCGATACGGCCGCGCTCGGCCTCCTGGGCGGCCAGCGCGTGCGCGCTGCTGGTGCTGTGCTCGGCCTCCAGCCGGTCGAGCATGGCGTTGAAGGTATCGACCAGATGGGTCAGGTCGCCGTTGCCGCGGAGCGCGAGGCGGTCACCGCTGGACCGCAGCAGGTCCACCCGCTGCATGAGCGTCGCGAGCGCGCCGAGCGGCGCGAGGCTCGCCCGCAGCAGCAGCGCGTTGGCGCCCAGGATCAGCGCGAGCCCGACCGTCAGGACCGGCACCTCTTTCAGGAGGACGGGAGAGGATACGGTGGCGGGGGAGAGCGCGAGGATCAGCGTGCCCGCGGTGAAGACGAGGCCGTTGATCATGAAGAGCCGCCAGAACAGCGTGCGCGGGGCCCTCCACCGCGCGCGGGCCGCCCGCGGCCGCCCGTCCGCCTGCCGGTCGGCGAGATTGCTCATATCACCACCGTGGTCGTAGCGAGGAGTGTTTGTCCATCGGGCGCGATGCTCATTCGCGCGCGTGGCCGCACCGTCCCACCTGCCGTTCCTACATGCCGCCCCCCTCCCGAGATGGGTGTTGGACCCGATGGTGCCCGGGGACCCCGCGCGACGAGACTTGAGGCGGCGGGAGTCCGGGCTCTCGACGCCACGCGTCCAGGCTCCGGGAGCCCCGGCTCCTGACGTCCGGGCTCCGATCACCAGGGAGGAAGAGGTCATGCCCTTATCCGCGCGCTGAGGTCACCACCACGGACGAGGAACGGAGACACATCGGACATGGACATCGCCCGCACCACCGTCCCCGGCGTCGGCGTCCTGCACCACTGCAGCACGCGTGCCGGACAGCGATTCGGCGTGATGGTGGACGAAACCGACCGGCGCTCACTGCTGATCTACGAATCCTCCGACGACCCTGACGTGCCCAGGCAGACCATCGTCCTGGACCACGACGAGGCCGACCAGGTCGCCGACCTCCTGCGTGACCGGTCCGTCTCCGACCGGCTCGCCGTACTCGAACGACGGCTGGCCGAACTCTCCGGAAAGGCGTCATGACCCGCGCGGACACGGACGACCACGACAACGCACCCCAGACGGACGACGGGATGGTGACATGCAGGCGCGCGACATAGCGGTACAACTGCCCACGGTCACCTACGGAGATCCGGTCACCAGAGCGGTTCGGGTGATGACTCTCGGGCGCCTGCCCGGACTCATCGTCGTCGACGGCAGCGGCCGTCCCCGCGTCGTGCTGCCCGGTACGCAGGTGCTGCGGCTGGCCGTCCCCCGGACATACCAGGAGGATCCGGCCCTCGCCCGGACGGTGGACGAGGCCCACGCCGACCTGTTCTGGCAGGAGCTGGGCAACCGCACGGTGGGCGACTGCCTGCCGAGCCAGCTGGTCCGGCCGGTCATCGTGGCCCTGGACGCGACGCTGCTCGAAGTGGCGGCCGTGATGGCGTCCATGCGCAGCCCGTTGGTGGCGGTCGTCGACCGCTCGGGCGTGCTGGCCGGGGCGATCACCCTCGACGGGTTACTCACCGGTCTCGCGGTCTCCGACTCGGTCTCCGACTCGGACAGCTGACCGCGGCACCCTCCCGACCGGTCCCGTGACACCCGCGTGTCGGCCTCTGGTCGCGTCCTCCGGCGGTTCCGCCGCCGGTCTCCGGACGGTTTCACCCGGGCTCCGGTGACGGGGCGGCACCGCCGCCCGCCTCTCGTCGTCTCAGCGCCATCACCCGCCGGGTGGTGACGGCGCCGCCGCACGCCCGCGCACCCCCAGCCCGGTTCCCGCGCGCCGCCGGCCGGCCCCGGTCCGCGGTGTCGCATGCCCGCATATCGTTCGGAGGCCCTCTCGTGCACCTCTTGTCCGCGGTGACGCCGTTCCGGTGCGTCCCGTCACCACGCTTCGCCGTACCGTCCGCGCGCTTCGCCGCCCGAGCCGTGACCGGGGTGCAGGCGGGACCGCCCGGGTGGACCGGATGAGCTCCATCGCCGCGCTCGCCATCTTCGTCGTCGCGTTCTTTCTCATCGCCACGGAGAAGGTCGACAAGGTCAAGGTGGTGCTCGTCGCCGCGGGGGCGATGGCGGTCCTCGGGCTGATCCCGGGGGCCCAGGTCTTCTTCTCCGAGCACGAGGGCATCGACTGGAACGTCATCTTCCTGCTCCTGGGCATGATGATCATCGTCGGGATCATCAAGCAGACGGGGCTGTTCGACTATCTCGCGATCTGGGCGGCCAAGAAGTCACGCGGCCGGCCGTACCGGCTCATGGTGATGCTGATGGTCATCACCGCCATCGCCTCGCCGTTCCTGGACAACGTCACCACGATCATGCTGGTGGCCCCGGTCACCGTCCTGGTGTGCGACCGCCTGCAGATCCCGGCGCAGCCGTACCTGATCGCGGAGGTCCTCGCCTCCAACATCGGCGGCGCCGCCACGCTCATCGGCGACCCGCCCAACATCATCATCGGTAGCCGGGCCGGGCTGACGTTCAACGACTTCCTGATGCACATGACGCCGGTCGTCGTGATCATCTTCGTGGTGTTCGTGCTGTTCTCCGGGGTGCTGTTCCGGAAGTCGTTCCGGTACAACCCGGACCACGTGGCGTCCGTGATGGCGCTCCAGGAGCGGCGTGCCATCACCGACCCGCGCCTTCTGGTGCGCTGCCTGATCGTGCTCGGGCTCGTCATCACGGGATTCGGACTGCACGCCGTCGTGCACATCGAGCCCTCGATCGTCGCCCTGGTCGGCGCCGGACTGATGATCATGGTTGCCCGTCCCGACGTCCCGGAGGTCCTCCGCGAGGTCGAGTGGCCGACCCTGGTGTTCTTCATGGGCCTGTTCGTCATGGTCGCCGGGCTGGTGCACACCGGGGTCATCTCCACCATCGGCACCTGGGCCGTCAACGCGGTGGGCGACAACTACTTCGGAGCGGCGACGTCGTTGCTGTTCGGCTCCGCCGTGCTCGGCGCCTTCTTCGACAACATCCCGTACGTCGCGACCATGACCCCCGTCGTCGAGGGCCTGGTCGCCCAGGCGCCGGACGCGGCCGTGGGCCAGGCGCTGTGGTGGGCCTTCGCCCTGGGCGCCGACTTCGGCGGCAACGGCACGGCGGTGGCCGCGAGCGCCAACGTCGTGGCCGTCGGCATCGCGGCCAGGACCGGTCACAAGATCTCGTTCTGGCAGTTCACGAAGTACGGCATCGTCGTCACGATCCTCAGCACTGTGATGGCCTGGGTCTACGTCTGGCTCCGCTACTTCATGTGAGTCCGCGGGTCTTCGGGTGAGCCCTCGAGGCCGCGCCCTCCACGAACCGGGGTCCCCGTCCCGTCCCGGGACAGGGGCCCCGTCGGCGTGGTGGGGCCGTGCCTCTGATCTCCGGTCGTATTTCCAGCCTTTCTAGTGGAACGGCCGGGCAACCTGCTCGAGGACCTCGTCGGCGATGTCCATGAGTGACCGGGAAGGCGTGTCGTCGGGCCCCTCCTCCTCGATCCACATGTTGGCGGCGACCCGGAGCCCCATCAGGAACGCGGCCGCGAGAACGCGCGGACGCCGTGACGCGCCCGGCTCCTCGCCCTCGCGTACGGCGATGGCCCGCGCGAGCTCCCGCTCGACGCGGACGTGGTTGGCCATCTGCCTGGCCAGCAGAGACGGATGCCGCTTGGCGAGGTGCGTCTGGATGGCCCGCTCGCGGTTGGGCTCTCCGATCTCCGCGTAGAGCGCGCGCGCCGCGTTGAGCAGCGCCTGCCACGACGTCTCCTCCGCCGGCCGCTCGCGGAACGTGGTCACCAGGGACCAGATGCGTCGCTCCTCGCCGTAGAGGAGGGCGTCCTCCTTGCCGGCGAAGTAGTTGGAGAAGGTCCGGCGCGAGATGTTCGCGGCGTCGGCGATGGCCTCGACGGTGACGTTGTCCAGGCCGAACTCCAACGCCAGCCGCATCGCGGCCTCGTGAACGGCCTGTCGTGTCTCGGCCTTCTTGCGCTCGCGCAGGCCCACCGTGGTGTCCATGGTCCGGCAATCCTAGCGTCCGGGAATATATGCCCAGTGAGCAAAGTTGCTCACTGTGCATATATTATGCGATACGCAATCGTCTCGAAAATCCCCCGCTACGGAGGCACCTCTTGAGCGCGCAGTCCGCGTCGCCGCCCGGCCCCGCGCCGATGACCCATCGGCAGATCATGGAAGCACTGAGCGGCCTGCTCCTCGTGCTGTTCGTGGCAATGATCAGTGGCACCGTCGTGTCGGTCGCCCTGCCCCAGATCATCGGCGCTCTCAACGGCACCCAGTCGCAGTACACCTGGGTCGTCACCGCGTCACTGCTCGCGGCGACCGCGTCCACCCCCATCTGGGGCAAGCTGGCCGACCTGTTCAGCAAGAAGCTGCTGCTCCAGGCCTCCATCGTCATCTTCCTGATCGGCTCTCTGGCCTGCGGATTCGCCCAGAACACCGGACAGCTCATCGCCTTCCGCGCCTTCCAGGGGCTCGGCATGGGCGCGCTGCAGATCCTCGTCCAGGTCATCATCGCCGCGATGATCCCGCCCAAGGAGCGCGGCAAGTACAACGGCTACCTGGGCGGCGTCATGGCGGTCGCCACGGTCGGCGGACCCCTGCTCGGCGGCCTGATCGCCGACACCTCGTGGCTGGGCTGGCGGTGGTGCTTCTTCATCGCCGTGCCGTTCACCGTGATCGCGTTCGCCATGCTGCACAAGACGCTGAAGATCGCGACGGTGCGGCGGCCGGACGCCAAGGTCGACTACGTCGGCGCCACCCTGATCGCGGCCGGCGTCAGCGTCCTGCTCATCTGGGTCACGTTCGTCGGCAACTCCTTCGACTGGATCTCCTGGCAGACGGCCGCCATGGTCGGCGGAGCCGTGATCGTCCTGGCCGCGGCGACGTTCGTCGAGTCCCGGGTGAAGGAGCCGGTCGTGCCGCTGCACATCGTGCGCATGCGCACCCCGGCCCTCGCCATCGTGGCCAGCCTCGCCGTGGGCATGGCGATGTTCGGCGGTTCGGTGTTCCTCGGGCAGTACTTCCAGATCGGCCGCGGCTACACCCCCACCGAGGCGGGCCTGCTCACCATCCCGATGATGTTCGGCGTGCTGGTGTCGTCCACGATCTCGGGCCGGCTCATCTCCAGGAGCGGGAAGGTCAAGCCGTACATCGTGGTGGGCTCCGTCATGCTCACCCTCGGCTTCCTGTGCCTGTCCACGATCGACCACGAGACCTCGCTGGTCGTCATCGCCGCCGCCATGGTGCTGGTCGGCGCCGGCGTCGGCATGTCGATGCAGAACCTGGTCCTCGCGATCCAGAACACCGTCCCGCTGCGCGAGCTCGGCGCGGCCAGCGGCGCCGTCACCTTCTTCCGCTCACTCGGCGGCACCATGGGCGTCTCGGTCCTGGGCGCGGTCCTGGCCAACCAGGTCGCCACGAACATCGCCGAAGGGCTGGCCAAGCTCGGCATCAAGCCGTCCGGCTCCCAGGGCGGCAACCTGAACATCGCCGCCCTGCCCGAGCCGGTGAAGACCATCGTGCGCGCGGCGTACGGCGACGCCACCGGCCACATCTTCCTCATCTCCGCGGGGATCTCGGTCATCGGCATCATCGCCGTCCTGTTCCTCCCCTCGATCAGGCTGCGCGAGAGCGTGGACCTGGCCGCACCCGCGAAGGTGGAGGAGCCGGCGCCCGCGCACTGACGTCACGCCCCGCCTTCGCGTTCCACCTCCGCCGTCGCGCCCGGTCCGTCAGTACGGCACCGCGCGGCGGCGGCGCGTGAGGGCGATCCGGACGAGGATCAGCGCGCTGATGAGCGTCACCACCACGATCAGCCCGAGCACCATCGTCAGCGGGGAGTCCAGAGCGGCCGGCGCTCCCCGGCCACCGGAATCCTCCGGGAAGGTGAGGGTGCCGGTCACCTCGTGCTCCACCCGGCCGCTGCGCACGGTGAGCCGGAACTTCCACGGCCCGTCCGGCAGCCGGTCGTCCAGCAGGACGGATAGGGAGCCCTCGTCTCCGGGGGCCAGGGTCGTGCCGCTGACGATCCGGAACGGGCCGGCCCGCAACGAGCCGGGGCCGTCGGACAGCGTGAGCTGCCCGCCCAGGTCGAGGGCACGCTTGCCGGTGTTGCGGACTCCCGCCGTGATCGCCGGCCTGCCGTCCTCGGTACGCCGCGGGATCACGTCGCTGATCCGGAACTCGGACGGCGGATCGCCTCCCGGGCCGACATCGAGATAGGCCCGGATCCCGACCCGGTTGACGAGCGCGACGTTCCCCTTCTCCCCCGGCTCACCGGAGGATACCTGCGCCCAGATGACGGCGTACTGCTCCCCCTTGGCCGCCGAATCGGGCACGCCGATCGTGGCCTTCACCTCCGAACTGCCGTGCGGCGGCAGATCGACCCCGGAGCGGTTGAGTGTGATCCACCGGCTCAGCTCGTTCGGCGTGCGGCCCGGTGCGAACGTGAACCTGCCATGGTCGATGTCGGCCGCGGCGGTGTAGATCTCCACATGCTGCCGCCTGGACGAGCTGCTGTTGACCTCCAGCCGCCGGGTGAAGGTGGTGCCGGGATTGACGTGGTCGACGATGAAGACGTGCGCGCGGGGGTCGTCCATCCGGTTCTTCGGCGCTTCCAGCAGCTTGATCCCGATGGCGCCCTTCGTGTCCGGACGTCGTGCGTCCGCGGCCGAGGCCGTGCCCGCCGGTCCGCTGAGCACTCCGTACAGGGGGAGCGCGAGCAGCGTCGCCAGCAGGCACGGCCGTACGAGGGGGTTACGCAACAGAGTGGTCCACCGTGCCGGTGTACGTGCCCGCGACGGCGCCGGCCGGGACGTTCACCACGATGGTGGGGTTCCAGGTCGCGCTGTTGACACCGGATCCGGTCGTCTTGCTGAACGCGGTGCGCGAGACGTCCAGCGACTGCGCGGCCGCCGCGTTGGCCTGGCCGGGAACGAACGTGCCGCCGCCGGTGGTGGCGGTCGCGGCGCCCGACCAGTACAGGACGTCGGTGTTCGGAATGGTCTCCGGGGCGGTGCCGCCTCCCGTCTTGAAGCCGCCGGTGGCGGCGATCACGGACGCGACCCAGGTGGCCGAGAGCGCGGCACGCTGGTCCGACACCTGGACCGAGCCGAGCTGGCCGCTGATCTGCCCCCCTGGCGCCCCGCTTCCGATGTTGACCGGGCCGTCGGGAACGTTGATCGTCAGGCCGTTGGGCGCGTTGACGGTGAAGTTCACCGTGGTGGGACATGTGGTGGACGCGGGGCAGGTGCCCGCCTGTGCCGGTAACGCGGCCACCATGGCCGCAACCAGGCTCGCGACTCCCGAACACACCAGGCCGAGACGGCTTGCAGACACGGCCGCTCCTCTTCATCGGATCCACGCCCAGGTCAGGACGTACTTACGCGGCTCATCCTGTGCGGCGAAGATCGACGCGAAGGCACGTCGGCGTGATGTCTGCCAACTCTTCAGCGCGGCTTGTCGGACTCTTGGAGCGGGCGTCCTATGCCACCGAGTGGTTGACCGTACCCGTGTAGGTGCCGGGCAGCGCGGTGACCGGCACGTGCACGACGATGGTCGGGTTCCAGGAGGCGGTGTTGTTCCCCGCACCGCCGCCGACGGTGTGGGTGAACGCCGTGCGCGAGACGTTCAGCGACTGCGCGGCCGCCGCGTTCAACTGGCCGGGGGTGAAGGTGCCGGGTCCGGTGGTGGCGGTCGCCGGGCCCGACCAGTAGAAGATGTCGCTGCTGGGGATCGTCTCCGCGAGCGTCCCGCCGCCCGTGGTGAAGTTCGTCGCGGAGACGGTGGCGACCCAGTCGCCCCCGCCTCTGGTGTCGCTCACCTTCACCGTGGTGAGCGTCCGGCTGATCTGCCCGCCCGCGAACCCGCTGAGCAGGCTTCTCGTGTCGGGAACGGTGATCGTCAGGTCGTTCTGGCGTTTTCCCAGGGGCGCGACGGTGAACACGTCGGAGCGGGTCGTCCCCATCGGGGGAGTCACCGCGGCCACCGTGGAGCCGAGGGCGAGCAATACCACCGCCGGCAATCCGACGCGGATCATCATCGCGACTCCCCTCCGGAAGGTTCCCGGCACCGTGGCTCCATCTTTAGGCCACCGAGGGTAGCAGGGGAGTTACGCCTTGCCATCGCACCGTCGTATCCGCGGGTTGCCGCCGCGAAGCCCTGACGTACGGTCAACGGCCGGTCTCCGGTTCACTCGGGGAACCGGAGCCCGGCCGTGGACACGTGCGATCCGACGGAGAAGGGCGACCGTGCGATCTACTCGGCGACGGTGACCCGGACGACCTCGCCCTTGCCGGGCGCGTACGGGTTCTGCGAGACGTAGACCGAGCCGTCGTCGGCGAGGGCCATGCCGATCGGGGCCTTCAGCGTGCCCGGCTTGAGCAGCTCGGTGCGGCTGCCGTCCGCCTCGATCCGGTACAGCGTGGTCAGCGGCTGGCCGCTGGCCGGGACCTTGCCGACCGATCCCAGGATGACCATGCGGTCCTTGGCGTCGAAGGCGATGTCCACCACGGTGGTGAAGCCCTTGGCCGCCACCGTCGGCTTGCCCTTGCCGGACAGGCGGAACACCCGGGCCACACCCTCGGGCTGCGGGAATCCGGCGTGCTCGGCGACGTAGTAGGCGCCGTCGGGGCCACGGGTGATGCCCATCGGCACCGACTGCAGCGGCAGCTTGGACCCCTTGGGCATCTTCAGCGCCGGAGGAGCGTCCGCGCTGCGGGCATGGAAGACCGCCCGCGTGCTGATCTTGCCCTTGGCGCTGACCTTCAGCACGTCGTTGCCGCCGACGTCGGTGACGAGCGCCCCGCCGTCCGGCGTGGCCACGACACCGAAGGGATAGGCGTCGACGCTGCTTCCCTTGTCCTTGCCGTCGGGGTTGTGCTTGACCTCGTGCGCCACCAGGTCGGCGACCCGGACGACCTTGCCCTTGCCGTCGATGCTGAGCAGTGTCCCCAGGTTGCGCGCCTTCGGGCCCAGCTTGGCGCGCAGCTTGGCGTCACCGCCGAGGCCGATGGTGACCAGCATGCGGCCGTCGTCGGCGACCGCCACGTCGTGCGGTCCCAGGCCGAAACCGCCGGACGCGGCGGAGGGCAGCTTGGAGACGACGGTGGACGTGGCGCCGTCCTTGATCTTGATGATCTTCCCGGAGGTGCCGAAGCACATCTTCTCGGGCTTGGCGCCGGGCTCGGCGGGCATCGCGGCACATTTGATCTTCCCGCCGCTGCCGGCCAGGGCCACGTACAGCGCCCCGTCCGGCCCGAAGGACAGGCCGCGCGGGTTGTCGAGGCCCTTGGCGACCACGGTCACGGCGTCGTCCGCGGTCGCGGCGGTCGCGGCGGTCATGGACGCCTGGAAGGACAGTACGGCAAGGCCCCCGGTGGCAGCCGCGAGCAGACGGCGGCGCGGTGTGGTGATACGGCTCATGTGACCCCCTGTGAAGGAACAGCCGGGCCAGAACCAACGGCGACCCAGCCGCAACAAACAGGGAGAAAGGTACGTTCGGCCGCGAATCCCGGTAATCCACCCCGCGAGGGATTCGTTGTCCATCACGATGATGACCCCGTTTCGCGGGTTGAGGGAGCTCGACCTGCGACCGGGCGGTCGACCGGGGACGGCACGGCCGCGCCGTACCGGGTGCGGAAAAGGAGCGACCCCCGGGAACCTGTCCTTGCCCCGGGGGTCTGGAGGCCGTCATATCCGACGCCGTTTCGTTCAAGAGTGCAATTCACCGCGAAAGCCCGAGGCTAGAGTGACCGCATGTCGCCTGATCTGTACGGTCTCCTCCGGCATCGGTACGGCACGCATTGAGCGCGATCGTCCCCGAGGGCATCCGTACCGACCGGTTGCTGCTCCTGCCGCTTCGCGTCGAGCACGCCGAGGAGATGGCCGCGGTGCTGTCGGATCCGGAGCTGCACACCTTCATCGGCGGGGTGCCGGCCGAACCGGAGGCCCTGCGCTCCCGCTACCGGCGGATGATCGCCGGTTCACCCGATCCCGCCGTGTCATGGTGCAACTGGGTCATCCGGCTCGACGAGCAGGCATGCCTGACGGGCACCGTCCAGGCGACCGTCGGCCCCTCCGCGAACGGTCCCGTCGCCGAGATCGCCTGGGTGGTGGGGGCGCCCTGGCAGGGCCGCGGAATCGCCACCGAAGCGGCCCGCGGTCTCGTCTCCTGGCTCGCCGGGAAACCGGTACAACGCGTCATCGCCCACATCCATCCGGACCATCAGGCGTCCGCGGCCGTCGCCACCGCCGCCGGTCTCACCCCCACCGGCCGATGGCAGGACGGAGAGATCCGATGGAGCCTGGACCTCGGACGATGACCGGCGGCCGCGGGACCGGGCCTCGCCTGGACCTCGGACGACGACGGGCGGCCGCAGGACCGGCCTCGCCTGGACCTCCGGCCGTCTCGCCTTCGGCGCGGCCCTGATCCCGTTCGTCCCGATCTCCTGGATCAGCGGTCCGACGAGGTCATCGATGTCCACCCATCCCTGTCCGGGGCGCCGCGCGTGATCTCAGCCGAGGTCATGAACAGTGAACTTCGGGTGTAGGCCAGCCGCCGTCATCCGCGAACTCCGATCCCCAGTAGAAGGGATTGACCTCCCGGAGAGTGCGGGCGCGCCACCCCGTGGGAGTGGTGTGATCGGATACGCCGACCTGCACGTCAGGCCCCCACAGCGCCAGACGCTCCTGGCAGATGCCGCACGGAGCGAGAACGACCACCCCGTCACGTCCGGGGATCCGGCAAACGCACACCGACGCGGTGATCCTCCGGTCCAACGTGTACGCCTGGCAGATGGCACCGGTCTCGTGGCAGAGCGTCACCCCGGCGTTCAGGTTGTCCAAAGCGACGCTGGTGAGGATCTCTCCGTCATCCAGATAGACGGCCGCCGCGCCGCCGTACTCGCGGGCAGGCCATCGACGGTCCATCTGGGCGATCGCCGCGTCGACAAGTCTCTGGTCGAGGTTCATCCGGAAATCCTGACATATCGGGCGTCAGCCGGTCATGTGCTCCGGGTTCTCCGCCGGAAGCGCCGCCCATACCTTCAAGCGGGCTGACCTCACGATCTGGCGGGTGAGCCCCAGATGATCACGCGACGCGGGGGACACGGTGGCTCGTCGGCGGCGCGGAGCGCCCGTACGGCAGGAGACGCGGGCCGGTCAGCGGATCGCCGGACGTGGAGATCACGCGCCTGCATATCCGAAGATCGCTACGGCGTGGGAGGCTTGCCTGACCGGTACGACATCCCTGCGTGTTCTTCACCCCTCGGAGAACCGTGAGGGGGTGTCCCGATCCTGACGAGATCCGGGAGAGCTGATGGAGCACAGGGGCGCCCTCCGGCCTTATCACGAACTGCCGGGCCTTGAGCATCTGCACCTGGAGGACTCCTACCTCCTTCAACTGATCGAGAGCGATGACCGCCTGACCTTCGTCGTCGAAGCGGCGCTGAGGGAGGGCCACCCGCAGTGGCATCCGGCCAAGCCCGGCAAGCAGTACTGCTACCGGCAGGTGCGCATCGCCTTCCCCAACCCGTCACAGATCACCTGGGTCGAGCGCACGTTCCAGCCCTTCAAGGATCGGTACGGGGACATCGACTACGGGAACATCGATGATTTCCGGTGGGACGGCTCCTGGTTCATGCTGCTGGGCTGGTGGGGCCACGTGGAGATCGCCTCCGCACCCCCGGTGGTCACGGATCACGTCCCGGCGTGAGGAGAGGCTCCCACCCAAAGCACCAGGAGTCAGAAGAGAGTCAGCGGCTCGGACGGCATGGGCTCGGGGAGCGGCTCGATCTCGGGCAGCCGGGCCCGCACGTCGTCGTGAAAACGACGGGCGAGCGTCAGCGCGTCGGCGTTGTCGGGGGTGTGGATGAACACGGTCGGCGAACGGCCTTCGCGCAGCCATTCTGTGACCGTATCGACCCAATGCTGCCAGCCTTCGATCGTGCGCGCCGTGGCGTCCCGGCCGATGTAGCGGACGATCGGACGGTCAGTGAGAGCGAGCGACCGGCGCGGGACCCGCGGCTTCTTCGTCCACGCGTCCCGCTCGGCGTCACTGGTCGGTGGGCTCTGGAAAAGAACGGTGGTGTCGAACGGGATCCACTCGACGTCGGCGCCGGCGAGAACTCCTGTGAGAAGCCGTTCGGATCGCGCGTCATCGAAGAACGAGCGGTGGCGGACTTCGACGGCGTATCTGTGCGCGCGGGGCAGGCTACGGAGAAAACCCGCCAGGGTGCCGAGGTCGGTCGGAGCGAATGATCCCGGCAGTTGGACCCAGAGGGCGTCGACCCGCGGCCCGAGTGGCTCGATCGTGTCCAGGAACGATCGGAGCTCCTCGTCCACGCCGTTGAGGCGGCGCTCGTGCGTGATCGACTTGGGCAACTTCACCACGAAGCGGAAGTCGGGGTCGGTCTGCCGCGCCCACGACTCCACTGTGCTCTTCGCCGGTGTCGCATAGAACGTCGTGTTGCCCTCCACCGCGTTGCACCAGGTCGCATAGGACCGCAGGCGTTCCCCGGGAGGGAGCGGATGGGGCAGAAAGCGCCCCTGCCATGACGCATGAGTCCACATCGCACATCCCACATGGAGCCGCATGACCTCGACGTTATCCAAGGCCGGCACGCGACGGGACCGAGGGCGTCCTGGCACCCAGCGGCCGGACGCTCGGTGAGCACCGTGATACGGCATGAACGCTTCCATTGACTACCAGGGGAAATCCGTCCCGGTCACGATGAACGTGGTGTCGGAGGAGACGCACCAGGCGCCCTGGAAACCGGATTCGCACCCGTCACCATGTTTCCGTGCCGTACGGATCCCAAGCCGCCGGCATGGGAGAAGACCGAGTGGACTTTCATATGCATGGAGCACGCGCGAATCGGCATTGTCGATCATCGTTCATTTCTTGTGCATCGCAATCGTGAGACATGCCGAAAACGGCGACGGCGGCGACCGGAACCGCGCCCGCTGAATGTCCGGTGGCATACATCTGAACACGCCGATATCGATATCGTCCACCGTTGACAGGCATACCAACCAAGCGCATGATTGGGCCTCGACATAGATCATGTTGTGCGCAGCAGGTGCCGAACGCGAGGTGCCGGCAAGGCCGTTGTCCTATGCGAAAGGTCGTCGAATGCCTGGTCACAGCTCTCATCCGACCCGCCGGCAGGTTCTGCGCGGCGCCGCCGCCGGCGTCGGGATCGCGTTCGGCTCAACGATTCTCGGCAGTGTCGCCGCCCATGCGGACAGCACCGACGCACCGGAGTACGACGTCGTGGTGGTCGGGGCCGGGGCGGCGGGAATGACCGCCGCGCTGGTCGCGGCGAAACGAGGGCTGAACACGCTCGTGGTCGAGAAAGCGGCCACGTTCGGCGGCTCGGCGGCCCGTTCGGGTGCGGGGATCTGGATTCCGAACAACCAGGTCATTCTCTCCGCAGGCGTACCGGACACTCCGGCCAAGGCCGCCGCCTATCTGGCGGCGGTCGTCGGAAACGAGGTGCCCGCGGACCGGCAGGCGGCGTTTCTCGAAAACGGACCCGCCATGATTTCTTTCGTCATGCAGAACAGCCCGCTGCGCTTCCGCTTCATGGAGGGCTATTCCGACTACTATCCCGAACGGCCCGGCGGCCTGCCGAACGGCCGATCCATCGAGCCGGACATGTTCGACGGGAACCTCCTCGGCCCGGAACTGGCCAACCT
The DNA here is from genome assembly GCF_020826795.1 of Microtetraspora sp. AC03309. Classification (NCBI taxonomy): domain Bacteria; kingdom Bacillati; phylum Actinomycetota; class Actinomycetes; order Streptosporangiales; family Streptosporangiaceae; genus Microtetraspora; species Microtetraspora sp. AC03309. The sequence continues at coordinate 24,990 of NZ_JADDIL010000064.1, forward strand.
GAACCCTGCCTACATCCCCGTACCGAGCGGTCAGGTGGTCTTCAGCGCCGATTACAAATGGCTCAACCTCGCCCTGGTCAACGCCAGGGGCGCGGCCATCGCGCTCGGAACCTACGATCGCTGGATCAAGGCCGCCGCACAGGGCAAGAAGCCACTCACCATGGGCCAGTCACTGGCCGGGGCACTGCGGGCCGGACTGCTGCAGGCGGGGGTGCCGGTCTGGCTGAACACCCCGCTCGTCGATCTGCGCGTCGACGCGGGCCGCGTCACCGGCGTGCTCGTGACACGCGACGGCACGCAGACCCTGCTCAAGGCCACGTACGGAGTCGTGATCGCCTCGGGTGGCTTCGAGCACAACGCCGACATGCGCGACCACTATCAGCAACAGCCCATCGGCACCGATTGGACCGTCGGCGCCTCCTCCAACACCGGTGACGGCATCGCGGCCGGTCTCGCGGCCGGCGCCGAGGTCGCGCTGATGGACGACTCCTGGTGGGGGCCCGTGATCCCGCTGGCCGGCGAACCGTACTTCTGCCTGGCCGAGCGCACCCTTCCGGGCAGCATCATCGTCAACCAGCAAGGCGTGCGCTTCGTGAACGAAGCCGCGCCCTACAGCGACGTGGTCCATGTCATGTACGAGAAGAACGCCGCGGCGCCGGACATCCCCGCCTGGATGATCATCGATCAGAACTACCGCAACCGCTACCTCTTCAAGGACCTCGCGCCGACGTTGCCGTTCCCGGACGCGTGGTACGGCAGCGGCGCCCTCGTGAAGTCGTTCACGATCGCGGGTCTGGCGGCCAAGATGGGCGTCCCCGCCAGTGCCCTGCAGGGCACGATCAGCCGCTTCAACGGCTTCGCCGTGACCGGCAGGGACCTCGATTTCAAGCGCGGCGACAGTGCCTACGATCACTACTACACCGATCCGGCGGTCGTTCCCAACTCCTGTCTCGCCCCGCTGTGGCTCCCGCCGTTCTATGCCTTCAAGATCGTCCCTGGTGATCTCGGCACGAAGGGCGGAATGGTCACCGACGGCAAGGCACGCGTGCTCTCACCTGCCGGTGCGGTCATCCCCGGCCTCTATGCGGCCGGCAACGCCAGCGCCGCCGTCATGGGCCACAGCTACGCCGGCGCCGGCTCCACCATCGGCCCCGCCATGACGTTCGGATACGTCGCCGCCAACCACATCGCCGACAACCGCTGAGCAAGAGCGGTGTTCGCCTCATGAGCAAGCCGCATCCATGCCGTGGTGGTCGGCATGTCGGCGGTGGGCCTCCCATCGTGGTCGGCGAAGCCGTCCACGAACTCCAGGGGATCTGATGGCTACTCCACCCACCACCACCCGTTCCCGAAAGGACGGGTCGGCCTGCCCATGTCCCCCGCCGCGGTCATAATCCAGTCGTCGGCATCGAGTGGGGACGGTACGTAAGCGATCCCCACCCCCGTCTCGGCTCTCCAACCCTCGTACACGGGGAGATACAGCGCCTGCTCCTGCGCTCCCACACGTCCGTCGATCGAGAGAAGGCTCATCCACCACGGCACCGGTAAGGGCTCGCCGTTCCTGTATGCGGTGGCGAGTGCGTCGAAGCGCGTCACGCGGCGACCGATCCGAAGCCGGAGAGGGCGTCCCGGTCCACGACCTGACGAAAGTCAGGTGAGGGTCCATACGATCGTACGCTGTGTGACCTTCCCGCCGATTTCTAACGTTCGTCCCATGCGAATAGAGACCTCGGAGGGCCCTCGATGAAGATCCGGAAGGTCGCGGTGATCGCGGGTCTGACCGGTGTGCTGCTCGCGATGGGAGGAACGGTGGCGAGCGCCTCGGCGGAAGCGCCGGAGACCGGCGGGCTGAGCGATACCGTGATCGACCACTACATGCGCGACTACATCGAGCGGACCCGACTTCCCGGTGCCCTGGTCGCGGTGACGAAGGGCGACCATGTCGTGCGCACCGCGGGTTACGGCCACACGGCCGGCGGCGAGGCGATCACGAAGGAGACGCCGATGCCGCTCGCCTCGGTCTCCAAGTCCTTCACGGCCTTGGCGGTGCTGCACCTCGCCGACCAGGGAGAGATCGTCCTGGACGCCCCCGTCCGGACGTATCTGCCCGAGTTCACCATGGCCGATCCTCGCGCCGGGAAGATCACCGTGCGGGAGTTACTCCAGCAGACGTCCGGGATGAGCGACCAGACCTTCCCCGAGCTGACGCTCCCCCCGCCGGACACTCTCAAGGACGCCGTCGCGATGCTGCGGACCGCCCCACTCGCCACGGATCCGGGCACCACGATGATCTATCACAACCCCAACTACTCTCTCGCGGCGCGCCTCGTCGAGGTGGTGGCCGGAGTTCCGTTCGCCGACTACATGGGCGCCACCGTGTTCGGCCCGCTCGGCATGACCTCCACCAGGACGGTGAACACCACCATGGACCTCCCCGGCGCGGGCGAGGGTTACATCCGCGCCTACGGCCAGGTCGTCAGGCGCTCCCATCCGAAGTGGTTCGTCAACGGCTCCTACGGTGTCGTCAGTACCGCCGACGACATGGCCAAGTGGCTGATCACGCAGAACGGCGCCGGCCACGTCTTCCCCGAGGAGACCGTCAAGATCACCCAGACCGCGTCCGGCGTGGACGGCAGCGACTACGGTATGGGCTGGGAGACCGCGAAGACCGCTGGGGGAGCGCTTCAGCTCCGGCACACCGGTTGGCTGCTCACCCACAACTCCGCGCAGACCCTCCTGCCCGCGAGCGGATACGGCATCGCCGTCGTCACCAACACCGGGATGATCTCCGGTGACGACGCGGTCATCATCACCGACGGCCTGATCGACCTCATCGAGGGTCGCCCCGACGCGGACGCCGTGCCCTTCACCATGACCGCGGATCTCTGGCTGGGCGGCCTGACGCTGCTCAATCTCGGGCTCGGCTTCGTGGGAGTCCACCGTGCCCGCACCTGGGCCCGCCGCCGTAAAGGCCGCGCCGTGTGGCGCCTGTTCGTACGGCTGGTTCCCTACGCGTCGCCGATCGTGTTCTTCGTCGGCCTCGCCGATCTGATCGGCTTCCTGATGCGTCGGGTGGGCACGCTGGATCAGATCACCTATGTCTGGCTCGCGCTGTACATCTGGGCCGGCACCGGCGCGCTGGCCGCCGCAGCCGTCGTCGCCTCCCGTCTCGTGCACATCGTCCGCTCCCGCCGCTCGGGCACTCTCGTCCCCTTCATGGGTGGACCCGCGGCGGCGTACGTTCTACCGCATGGGTCTTGGCGTATCTGTGGGAATCGAGTCGTGGGCAAGCGATGAAGAAGGCATCACGTACTACCGCGCGGAGATGGACCGGCTGAGCACAGCCCTGATGCAGGAAGGGGTGACGTGGCGTCAGCCGGAGGAACCGGTCTGGCGCGGGCCGGAGAGCACGCCGCCGTTCATGCGCAGCCATGCGGCTTCGTTCCCCTACGGGTACCTCCACTACCTGCGCAGAGTTTTCGCCCTCATGAGGAGGGAGGAACCAGTGACGCCGGTCTTCAGCCAGGAAGAACTCTCCCGGGACGACTACAAGGTCGAAGACGAGGTCCTTTTGTTCTCCTCACACCTGCTCTGCCACTCCGACTGCGACGGCTACTACGTTCCGGTCGACTTCTGCGACCCGGTCTTCCTGTCCGATGGCGCGGGGATCGCCGGAGGCGGGATGGTCGGGTCAAGTCACCGTCTTCTGGCGGAATTGCACGAGTGCGCTCCGATGATCGGCATCCAGATCGAGGAGGACGGATCCCTGTCGGACACCGAAGCCTCCCGGGTGTTCGCGCTTCCGGAGAGCGCACCGTTCGAGATCGAATCTGTGGTGTGGCTCGCTTTGCATGAGGCGTGCCGGGCCAGCATCGCGACTGGTTGCGCGGTCATTTTCCACTAGGGACGGTTCGCGGTCCGCCGCGGTGATGGCGTCCCCCCCGACAGAGATCACCCGGAGCCTGATGGGAGGAGAGAGGGGGAGATCCACAGAAACGGCAAGGCCAGATCTTCGCACCTTCGTGGACTGCTCCGGAGCGATTCCACGGAACGCTCCGGGCCCGATCATGGCCGCAGCCGTTCTTCCCGCCTTTGGCGGCAAGCTTGACGGCAACGTCCTCGAACATTCACAACACTCGGGGCATGCCGACGTCGCGAGTGGTTCTGTCGGCGATGGCCTGGAGTTTGTCGGGGTTGGCGACGTTGTGGATGGCGGTGATGCGGCCGTCAGCGTCGAAGTCGAAGGTGACAGTGGCGATCACGCGGCCCGAACCGCTGAACACCATGCCCGGGCCGCCGTTGATCTCGACCAGTTCGGCATTCATGTCGGCAGGCTCGACACCCTGGTAAGTGACCTTGCCGATGGCTGCGAACCAGGCGGCCACCGTTTGTGCGCCCACGACTGGACGCAGGGCCTGGCGGACCTTGCCACCGCCGTCGGTCCACAGTGTGACGTCCGGGGACAGCAGTTCCATAAGGGTGTTGATGTCACCTCCGGTCGCGGCGGCAAGGAACCGCCCGGTGACGTCGCGCTGCCGCGACCGGTCCACGGTAAAGCGGGGCCGCCGGGCCCGCACGTGCTCGCGAGCACGGTGCGCCGCCTGGCGCACCGCGGCCTCGGAACGCTCCACCGCCTCCGCGATTTCGGCATGGCTGAAGTCGAAGACCTCCTTCAGCACGAACACCGCGCGCTCGAGCGGGCTCAGCGTTTCCAGCACCACCAGCATCGCCATCGATACCGACTCGGCGTTCGTGAGGTCATCGGCGGTGTCGCCACTGGTGAGAATGGGCTCCGGAAGCCACGGCCCCACATATGTCTCGCGCTGGTGCCGGGTCGACCGCAGCCGTTCCAGCGCCAGATTCGACACGATCCGCGCCAGATATGCCTTGGGGTCGGCCACCTGCGAGCGGCCGGTGGCCGACCATTTGATCCAGGCGTCCTGGACCGCATCCTCGGCGTCTGCCACGGTGCCGAGAATGCGGTAGGCCACTGAGAACAGCAGGTTGCGATGCTGGTTGAACACCTGCTGGTCGTGCTCCGGGGACGGGTGCGTCACCGCACCCCCCGGATACGGGTGAAGCGGCCGCCGCGGGGCCAGAACGCGCCCGAGGCGGGCATCTTCTTCATGCGGCCGTAGGTCGGCCACGGCGAAGCGGTCACCGTCTCCTTATACCGTGCCGCCGTGCGGCCGGTCAGATACAGCCGTCGAGGGCTGTCGTCGGGGTGGGTGAACTGAACGACCGCGTCATGCCGTCCCAGGCTCACCGGCGTGTGGTAGTAGCCGAAGCGGAACGGCTTGGGCTGTCTACCGTTCAGCGCGCGGACGATCGACACCGCGGCATGCACACCGGTCGGCATGCCGCCCTGGCAGGTGCCGTGCATGACGCCGTAGCCCTGGCGGATCGCGGCCGCATCACCCACGGCGTACACATCCGGGTGTGAGACCGACCGCAGCGCGGCGTCGGTGACGATGCGGCCGCGCTCGTCGACGGTCAGACCCGCGGCTGCCGCCAGCGGCGATACCCGCGTACCGCTCGTCCACAGGACGACATCGGCGGCGATGTTCTCACCACCCGCCAGCTCGACCGAATCGGGCAGCACCTTCACCACTTCGATCCCGCTGCGCACGCGGATATCCAGGCGCTCGAGCGCGGCCTGCAGATATGCCTTGGCCTTGGGGTTCATGGCTGCACCGGGTTCCTGCCGGCCCAGAAGCACGACGTTCAGCTCCGGGTACCGCTCAGCGATCTCCGCGGCCGATTCGATGCCGGTCAACCCGCTGCCACCGACCACGACTGTGCCGCGGCCGAGCCGAGCCAGCCGGTCGGCCAGCGACTCGGCGTCCTGGGCGCTGTCGAGTGTGTACGCGTGGTCCTCAACGCCCGGCACCGCCTCAGTGTCGGCCATGCCGCCCAGCCCGTACACCAGTGTGTCGTAGTGCAGCACCTGGTTGTCGTCGATCCGTACAACCTTCGCGTTCGCATCCACGGCCGTCACCCAGCCGCACACAAACTCCGTACCCGTGCCCTCAAGCAGTTCCGGGATGCTCATCTCGGCGAGGTTCTGCCCGGTCGCGGTCATGTGCAGCCGCAGCCGCTCGATGAACCGCTCCTGGGCATTCACCAGCGTTACCTGCACGTCCTTACGCCGCTTGACCCGAGCCGCGAGCTGGATCGCTGTGGACATGCCCGCGTACCCCGCCCCCAGAATCAGAACGCGGTGTGTGGCCGCCATGCCGTGCTTTGTGGTCATCGTCTGTGCCTTTCTCGTCGTACTGACGACCACGAGATGAAAGCTGCCTGCCCGTACGTGACATGAGATCGATGTGACACGCGCCACACTCCACTTGACGGCGTCCTACGTGATCAAGGCGGGGTGACTTTCAGAACGCCCTGTTGATAGCGGAAACGCAATCCGTCGGATGGCCGATTGCCCCTGCGCCGGTTCCGTACTTCGCTACCTCACAGGATCGAAAGGGCCACTTCCTGATCACGGGAAGTGGCCCTTGACGTGCGGTGGAACCTGGGAGATTCGACTCCGGACATCCTGCGTGCAAATCGGCCTGATCCTCAGGGAAAGCGGCCTCGACCTGGGCGAAGGGCAGTCCGCGAGTGACCGTGACTGCCCCCTAGTGACCGCCCTAAATGGCCCGCCAATGGCCCGGCGATCATGCAGGTAAAGGGGGATGAGTCAGCCGGTGATGGCAGCTCCCGGACCAGGCAGGATGTCGATGCCGGTGACGTCCATGGGACGGTCGCACACGGAACAGTGCAGCTCGACGTGGCCGATCTCCCCGCAGGCATGGTGCCGGTACAGCACCGGCGGCCCGGCCTCGCCCGCCGTCCAACGGTCGCCCCACCGCACCATCACCATCAGCAGGTCACACAACTCCGTCCCCCTGACGGTGAGCGCGTACTCGTACCGGGGCGGCCGCTCTGAATACTGCCGCCGCTCCAGCACGTCGTTGTCCACGAGCCATCTGAGCCGCTCAGTCAGCACCTTCCGGGAGATGCCGAGGCTCTGCTGGAGCTGGTCGAAGCGACCGATCCCCACCATGACGTTACGCAGGATCAACGGCGACCATGGCTCGCCGATCACGTCCAGTGTGCGGGCGATCGAGCAGGCCATGTCACCAAACCGGGTTCGCTGCATGAGGTCGATGATAGCCGGGAGGGTTCCCTGAGGAGACTAACCCCTGCTAGCGTCGTCACCACCATAAGTTCCCTTAAGAGACGCACAGAGGAGCGCGCCGTGAACCGTCCCCCGATCGTGTCGGCACAGGAATGGCAGGCCGCACGCGAGGCACTGCTGGTCAAGGAGAAGGAGCAGACCCGGGCGATGGACGCGCTGGCCGCGGAACGGCGCAGGCTGCCGATGGTTCGCCTCGCCGACGGCTACCGCTACACCGCGCCGGACCGCTCGACGGTCGATCTGCCCGGCCTGTTCGAGGACCACCGCCAGTTGGTGATCTACCACTTCATGCAGACCTCGGGGCAGGACTGGCTGTGCACCGGCTGCGCCACCTTCACCGACAACATCGCCGACCAATCCCACCTCAACGCCCGGAACACCCGGCTGATCCTGATGTCCCGCGCGCCGCAGGACGAAATCGATGTCGTACGGCGGCGGATGGGCTGGACCGTGCCCTGGTACTCAGCCGGCGACGACTTCTACGACGACCTTGGGCTGGGCAACGGTTTCGGGCTGAGCGTGCTGCTACGCGACGGCGCGGAGGTCTTCCGCACCTACTACACCAGCGGCCGCGGGGTCGACCGGCTCCGACTCGACTTCAACCTGCTCGACCTCACGCCCTACGGACGTCAGGAGGAATGGGAGGACTCCCCCGAGGGCTGGCCGCAGTCCCCGACGATGAGCTGGCTCCGGCCGCGCGACGAGTACCCCACCCGGCCGCGGCCGTGACCCCCGCCCGTCCTCGATTTCCACAGTCCCCGACCGCTTGCCCAGGAGGCAGCCATGGCACGAACCCTCACCGCCCCCGAGCGTGAGCACTTCCTCGCCCTGCCGCACGTCGGCGTCCTCAGCGTCGCCGCGAACGACGGCCGGCCCCCGCTCACTGTGCCCGTCTGGTACGCCTACACGCCCGGCGGAAACCTGAACTTCTTCACCGGCAGTCAAGGCCGGGTCGCGCGCAAGACCCGGCTGCTCCAGCGGTCGGGGGCCCTGAGCTTCTGCGTGCAGCAGGCCGAGTTCCCCTACAAATACGTCACGGTCGAGTGCACGGTGGTGGAGGAGGATTGGACGCCCTCGGTCGAGGAGGTGACGGCCATCACCTCCCGTTACCTGCCGCCGGACCTCGCCCGCGCCTTCGCCGAGGCCGAGACGGCCAACCCCGCCGGCACCTTCGTGCTGTTCACCGCGCGTCCCGACCGGTGGCTGAGCTTCGACTTCGCTGATGGCGCGCCTGCCTCGGCCGGAGACTGAGGCGCAGGTGCTCCAGCCCGGAACGCCAGATCCATCCCTCCGCCAACACTTCCGTCACCCCATCGTCAGCAGCGGTCAACCGAAGCCATCAGCGTCCGAATCGCCCCTCCGACAGTCCCCGTCGTGGGCCAGCCGCCATGCACCAGAGGGGCTGCACCGAGGTCATGGTACGAACGCCACTCATCTTGATCGAGGAAGCGGCGTTTTGGCTGGTGGAGCCTAGGAGATTCGAACTCCTGACCTCCTGCTTGCAAATCGGCCTGATCTTCACGGAAAACCGGCGCGACCTGGGCGAAAGGCAGTCCGCGAGCGACTGTGACTGCCCCCTGTTGACCGCCCTTAATGGCCCGCTAATGGCCTGGCGATCAGGCCGCAACCTGCCCCAACAAAGTCGGGTGGCAGAGATGTGCTAACTAGTAGCACCCTGTAGCACCCGGACATAGACTTGAGGGGTGAGCATCTCTGAACCTGACCGCTCCCACCAGATCTCTCAGCGCGACCTGCGTAACCGCTCCGCGGAGATCATGGATGGGCTGGAACGCGGGGAGCGGTACGCCGTCACCCGCAACGGCCACCACATCGGCGATCTGGTCCCTATTCGGCGCCGGCGCCGGGCCGTGTCACGCGCCGAATTCGTGGCGATGTCCCGCGGCATGCCCCGCTTGGACGATCGGAAGTACCGCGAGGACATGGACCGTCACGCCAATGACGATCTCTACGACCCGTACGATCGCGCCTACGGCAGGGGCGAGTTCACAGAGGACGGGGAATGACCCCTAATCAAGGGCTGCTCGACACCAACATCCTCATCCTGCGGGCTGGGATCGACCCGGATGAGCTACCCGACGAGATGATGATCAGCGCCATCACCACCGCGGAGTTGTCGGTCGGCGTGCTGGTGGCGTCCGGACCGCGAGAACTCGCTCAGCGAATGAAGATCCTGCAGGCAGCCGAGGCCGAGTTCGACCCCCTCCCCTTCGACGAGACCGCCGCCCGCGAGTACGGCCAACTCTGGACCGCTGTCATCTCCTCAGGCCGCAACCCACGTCCCCGAACGGCGGATCTCATGATCGCCTGTGTCGCCATCGCGAACCGCCTGCCGCTCTACACATGCAACCCGAAGGACTTCAAAGGGCTGGATCACTTGCTCACAGTGGTTCCGGTTACCCGGCCACAGTGGGATGGCGAGTAAGGAATCTTGTCCCGAAGCCGCTTGTCATAGCCGACGATCCGCCGCTATCGATCGCCGAAATCAAAGCCCAGGCCAGGGGGAATCCCCCTCATCTGGGCTTTCTTATGAGTGGAGCCTAGGAGATTAGAACTCCTGACATCCTGCTTGCAAACGGGAGTCAGTTACCACGTAGGAAGCTCGGCGGCCTGCTCAAGGGGTAGTTCAGGGCCGGTGACGCATGGTGGTGTGAGGCGGGGTTGCTGTACTCCGCTGCTGTACAGCTCTACACCTAGGGATCACCGTGAGCCCCGGGCCGACCAGGGGCCTGCTGAGCGAACAGGTCCTATACAGGCCGGGCTGGACGGGTGTATCTGTATCGGATGCACGACACCTTGGACAAGCTCATCGCTCTGGTACCGCCTCCTACCGAACCGATATTCGGAGAAGCGTCGTGGGAGGCAGTCTTCGCCGAACTCGGTACGCCCCTCCCCGCCGATTTCGTCGCACTGGTCAACCGCTACGGGAGCTGCGACTTCGGAGAGTGGCTGGGAGTTTTGGATCCGCGTATCACGACAGGTGGCGAATCATTTGCGGATGCTGCGCGGTACGTTGGAGATCAGTACCGGGAGTTTCGTACAGACTGGCCGTCGCAATACCCACTCGCGGCCTGGCCAGAGCCAGGTGGCTTCTTGAAGTGGGGAAACACCGTCGATGGTGATTGGATCGGCTGGCTGACAGAGGGCGAACCGGATGCGTGGCCAGTTACTATCTGGCCGCGGCACTACGACCAGGCTACGGCCCTTCAATTGACCTCAACCGAGTTCCTGCTGGAGTGGTTCTCGGGAAACACGTTCGGTCGACCAGAGCTTCCCGACTTGGGCGAAGTGTCTTGTGAGGCGTGGGGGTAGCGACGCCAGTTCGGGCTGCCAGCGGCCCGGGGTCGGTCACAACATCGAGATCTAATCCGCCCCTATGCCTGACCTGCGGCGACTGTGCAGCCCATGCGCTGAGCTGGGCTTTCAGTGTTCGCCGCTTCTCGTCGTTTCGCGCTGCTTTTCGCGCTCATGTGCCCTGGCTGTGCCCTGACCCCTTCGATCGACGCGCGTCAGTCGTTGGGACGATTAGGCAGTTATGTCTCTGCCCTCCGAAGGATCTCGTCCTGTTGTTCCTTCGCGTTCACCACGCCAGCCGCGAACAGCGTGGCGACACCGGCCGCGATCAGCACGATTGCTGGAATCCGGACGAGGTTCCGCACGTCCTTGCAGCCCCTCATCCTGATCGAGATGTCATCGAGTGAGGTGATCCCTGACTCAAAGAATGCTGAGCCGCAGTCTCGCCCGCCCGAAGTAACGGGGAGCACACCAGCGAGCACGCCCGAGCCGATCAGTAGGAACGCAATGAATGCGACCGCCTTGGAAGTCATGCAGTCGTCCCCTTTGCCGACGGGATCCCCATTCACGAAGGATCATGCCATGTCGCCATGAATTGAGGAATCGAGGACCATCGCGACTGTCCATCGAGTGGTGTTTTCCGGCTTGGACGTGAGCGAGCTGCCGCCCGGATACATACCCTTCGTGCCGGATTAGGTCGAGGCCGTGAACGACTCAGCCGAAGACGCATCTTCTAGCGGTCCGATGCCTGCCATCTACTGACCGCTTCCTTATCAGGCAAGGGCAACATCCGTTCGAGCTGATGCCGTGCGCAACTCACCTGCTGCGATTGTCCTTGAGCGTCCAGCAGTGTCCATCGTCGTCCATGGGCGTTGTCACGCAGTCTGTCACTCATCTGAGGGCACATGATCGGTGGACGAATCACCGGAGCGAAGATGGGCCATCGCGTGATCCACCTGCTTGGGCTCTTAATCGAGGACCGCTCGCTGGGCGAAGGGCTCCCAGTGGACAGCGATGAGTCCGCCATACTGCCTGGCCAGTCTGCGGCGCAGATCCTGGTCGAACGTGTTCACTTCCAGAACGACCCGGTTGAGTTCCGCCTCAATCCCCATGGCCAGAGAAGACTCCGTCTCCTCCAACGGCCCGACGTCCATCTCCACCAACGTCTTCAGCTCGGCCTGGCTGTTCTTCACCGGTCTCAGCCGAGGCACGATCCTGAAGCGGACGCTCTTCCCGCTCGACCAGTACGCCCCGGAGGTCGGCGGCGCGGCCAGTTCGCGTCCGCGCGCGGTGACGTATGGAGCGACGAGCCGGTATGGCTCGTGCAGGATGTACGGCGGGGCAAGATCGTGCGGGTAGGTGTCGGCCCGCCGCTGAGCGATCTCCAAGGCGCGATTGAACGGCTCGATGCCCTCGTAGGACCTGAGCAGCACAAGGTCAACCGGTGTGAAGTAGACCTCAACCGCGTCGTTCGTCGCAGGCTGCACGATCACTCGCCCATCTCCTGGAAAGAATGCGGGTGCAGCGGTGACGGCGTAGAGGGCGAAAAGGGTGAAGATCAACCTTAATCGCATGTGCGATGAGTGTACGGCACCTAGGGCGCGTATTCAGTTGTGATCAAGGGATGGTCCGGGTGAGGTCTTTGATCCAGATCATCGCGGCGCGAAGGTGGAGACCGGCGAGGTAGCTTTCAGGGGTCTTGTCGTAGCGGGTGGCGATGCCTCGCCAGGCCTTCAGCTTGTTGATCAGGCGCTCTACGGTGTTCCGCTCCTTGTAGAGATCGGTGTCGTGGCTGACTGGCCGGCCGCCCTTGCTGGGTCGCGGGAGGGGAAACGCACGATCAGTATCCCCTCGGCGATCGTTCCGGCGTTGTTCGAGCATCTCGCCGAATTCGTCGACGAGGCGGAGGACGCGTTCGTCTTTCTCGGCAAGCGGGGCGCGTTCCTGCGCGGCGGCAATTTCCGGCGTGAGGCCAAGTGGGCGAACGCGCTCAAGGAGATGGGGATAACCGGTCTGCACTTCCACGACCTTCGGCACACCGGCAACACGCTTGCCGCGCAGTCAGGGGGGAGCCTCGCCGACCTCAAGGCCCGGATGGGACACGACAGCGACCGGGCGGCACTGATCTACCAGCACGCCACCCGCGACGCTGACCAGAAGATCGCCGACGCGCTGAGCGGTCGCGTTGAGGCCGAGCGCAGAAGAGACGACGGCGACGGGGGAACGGCTCCAGAGAGCTAAGCGACCCCATACTTTGAGTGTGGTGATCAAGGACATGACCGGTTGCCCATCCGATCCGGATTCACTGATCGAAGAGACCGATTGGGCCTCGCTGCAGCATGCCTGCGGACCGGCCGATGACACGCCCTCAGCGCTGACCGACCTTCTTAACGGACCCCCAGACGCCCAGGCCAGAGCTGCTAAGCACCTCGACCATGTGGTGCATCATCAGAACTCTCTCTACACAGCGACAGCCCCAGCGGCTCTGTACGTCGCCGCGATCCTCACCGATTCACCCACCGACATCGCGGTTCCATACGGCAGAGAGGGCCGGCGATGCCGACTGCGCCAAGCACTCCTGGACTGGCTGGGATCTGTGGCGGACGAGGTCGGCAAGGAAGCAGAAACAACACTGGTACGCCTGGGTTTCCCACCCGAGGGTGATCCAGCGTTCGTCCAGGTCCGCGCCATCCGCCCCGCCCTCTTCCAGGGCGTGTCCTCACTTCTCCATAGTCCAGATCCCGTCATACGTGAAGCGGCTCTCGCCGCCGCTGTCCGGCTCCTGGACGCCCCCGAACTCACCCATCATCGAGCAGTTCTCATTCCAATGGTGCGCACATTCCTGGCGACCAGTTCCAACCGGATCTACCGGGCGATTGCGATTGATGGGCTCGACGCGTGGGGTGAGGAGACCACATCGCTGGTCAGGCAGGAAGAGGAACCAGCGCACAACCAAGGCGAATGGGGACGGGATCCGTGGTCCGCAGACGACTTCAGCGGCACCGCCTTTTGATGTCCGGCCGCCTACTGTCGAGCACCAGCGACGACGCGGCGGGCAGCCAGTCCCCGTGCGCTAATGGCCGCTAATGGCCCGAACGCCGCTCCTCTTGATCGAGAAAGCGGCGTTTCGGCTGGTGGAGCCTAGGAGATTCGAACTCCTGACATCCTGCTTGCAAAGACGTATGCCGATCTTGATCGACCTGCGTCGTTGCTGGTCGGACTGCGGGTCGCATTCCCCGCGAGTCCCCGCCATTCCCCCTTGATCACCGCCCGATCGGGCACGCAACGGGCACGCCTTCTGATCCGTAGGTCCCCAAACGATCTCAGCGTCTTTCGAGGCCGCTCTCCCACGCTGCTCGCTGCGGGGTCTCCTGTTCAGAGCCGTTCGGCTCAGTTCATGATCGTCAGCTTGGGTGGCTCCCAAGGCGGCTCCCGAAATGCGGTCGACTTCTCCGACGTCACCTCGACATACTCGTATTTCTTGAGAGCCGTCCCTCTCCTCGCTGCCGGCCAAGAAGGGAAGGACATGTCGACACCATCGATCCCCAGTAGCCGGCTCGCTGAGCTGCTCGACTGGGATGGGACATCCTCTCAAGAGCATTTCGAGGCCATGGACAGGTTGTTCGAATCGATCTCTGACCCTGAAGAGGTCATAGCTCTGGCTCGGGCCTGGTGGGCTGATCCTGATGAGAGGGTGCAGGCGCTCGGGTTCGACCTGCTTGCGGTTCAGGCGCTCAATTTCTGCTGGCACGTTCCGCCCCTGATCGAAGCGGCGGACGCCCTTCCGTTGGACGGGACACATACGTTCGTGCGCGCGGCCGCCGCCCATGCACTCGCCACCATCTGCGACGACGAACGCGTCCTGTTTCCGCTTTTACGCTTCGCTGCCGATCCGGACGCGGATATCCGCTGGCAGGTGGCGCGTGGGATTCCCGTCGGCGTCGATCCGCTTCCCGAGGATGCGGTGCGGGTACTGCTGGCGTTGATGCGTGATCCGGATGCCGGGGTGCGGGATTGGGCCACCATGATGCTGGGCAGTCGCGCCGAGAACGACACCCAGGAGATCCGGGACGCCTTCGTCGAGCGTCTGAACGATCCAGGCGAGAACACGGCTGGTGCGGCCGCGGTGGCACTGGCGATACGGCGTGACCCCCGGGTCCTGCCCACGTTGAAACGCGTGCTCGCCACCCCGGACGTGGGCAACCTCTACGTCGAAGCCGCGGCGGAGCTGGGTGACCCGGAACTTCTGCCACTCCTGGAAAAACTCAAGACCGACGGCTGGCAGGACGATGACGAGCCACGACCCCAAGTCCTTGATCAAGCTCTACAAACATGCGCGTCGCGTCCGACATCGCTCGCCTGATCTCTGCGCCCGCCCGAGCGAGAAATCGGTAACCTGCTCCGGCACGTCCGCCAAACCGCATTAGCAGCTCGGCTCGTGCCCGTCCCGATCCGTTCCACCTGGACCAACACCGCTCGACGGTCCTCTTTGAACGACCTGCTACGGCGGGGAACTGCAACTAAAACTCCAACTAGAACGGGCACGTGACCTGCGCGGACGCGCACACCTCGCCCCCCGCGCATCCCGTATGCCGTCGACCCACCGCGAAGCGGCAACGGGCCGACGACGGAGGGGCAAGCCCGTCTTCGCGTGTACGCCAGCCGGTCGCCGTTCCTCGGCCATTGGACGCCAACGGCCACAGACGGACTTGAGCCGTAGGAGTCGGTCTGCTGGGCTTGCCTGGGGCGGCGGCAGAAGGGATGCGTGGCTCCTACCTCAACCACCTGCGGCCCGCGCTCTCCAGCTCCGTGGCATCCCGGAGCCGGAGTGCCCCGCCGGAGGCGCCTTAACTTAATGCCGGTTCAGTGTCGGCGCCAGATGCGGTGGGTCTCAAGCGCGTCGGAGAGTTTCTGGGCCGCCTCCGGTGAGCTGGCGGAGAAGAATCCGCGCTCCAGGAGCATCGCAGGTGCTGGCCCCCTGATCCAGTTGTCCAGGAGCGCATACCAATCGGTGTCGTGGGCGACGCTGACGGTGAAGTCGTGCATGAGAGACGCCATGTGACGGGCCGCCGCCTCGGTGGTGTTCGATTCCCACTCGGCCAGGTGGGGAGCTAGGTCCAGCTCCAGAGTGTCAGCGATGATTTCGATCATCGTCATGGCGTCGACGTCGCGTGGATAGTGGCTCAGGGTGTGCCGCCACCATGCGTCGATGGTGGCGATGACGGCTTCCTTCTCGGTCATTCTCCAGCTGTGCCACCTGACGCCGAGTCGCAGCATCAAGGAGGGGGCGTGCAGGCCGTCGAGCTCTTCGAGGATGAGTAGCTCCATCAACCGGGGCAGATAGTGCTTGAACTCCTCGACGTCTCCCCATGTGTTCAGGCCATTCCAGGCGTAGGGCTCCAGCGCGGATGCAGTGAGCATCCGAAGTGGTGCGGCACGCGCCGCGCGAACCCGCTCAGCTGACACGCAGTGGACACACACGTCGGTCTTGGCTGGAAGCGGGTACCGGGAGAAGGCCGCGTAGAGAGCGTCAAACGCACGGTCGAGATCAGGCGGCGTGTCCATGCTCGGATGCTATTGCGCGGCGGCTTTCAGCGCCGGGAGCTGTTTTCTGCTCGTTAAGTGCCTTGCCGTACGTAGGGGGAGTCGCTAAGCGGATCAGCAGGTACGTGATAGTTACGCGGTCCGAGCCGCCGGCGGCCGGGACCGGCCCCCAGGCCGCATGCCCGGCCGCCGAGCGGGCGCAGGACCGCGAGGCGGCGCGAAGCGCCGCCCTTGACTCCCTCGCACGAGGACAACTCAAGAGCGGATCGGGCACGCAGCGGGCACGGAAGCCGGAGAAGGCCGAATAAAGATCAAAGCCCAGGTCGGGGAAACTATCCCTCACCTGGGCTTTCTTATGAGTGGAGCCTAGGAGATTCGAACTCCTGACATCCTGCTTGCAAAGCAGGCGCTCTGCCAACTGAGCTAAGGCCCCCTTGAACAAGTCGCTACCTGCGGAAACGCAGATGATCGCGAAACTGTTCGGCATAGACACCGTAGCAACAGCGTAGGCTTCCGCGCCACTCGACCTATCCACACCAACCGGGGACTACCTCACCGCGGTCGACGGTGAGCGCGGCGCGCAGGTCGTCGCCTCGGCGACCGACGAGCGCCAGGCTGGGTTCGCTTTCGCGCCGATCAAGCAGCTCGCGGTCCCGAAGGCGCGTCGGCGAGCGCGCATTCCGGGTCGATCGGGAGCTGGGTCACGAGCTGGCGGCATCTACGGCCCCGCAGCCCCTGTTGGTGTGCCAGGCGACCAGCTTGCGCAGGTGCCTGATCGTGCCGGACGTCGCGCCGATCTCGGCGTGCTGCTTGGCGATGGGCGCGGGGAGATGGTGGGTGGCTGGTAGCGCGTCCATGATCCGTAGCAGCCCCGCCGGCCATGAGGCCAGCGGGGCTGCGGAGCGTCAGCCGTTCGCGGCGCGCCTCTCCCGCAGAATGACGAAGCCGAGCCGGGCGCACTGGGCATCCAGAAGGGCCGCGCCCCTGCGTTTTTGCGCTGGTGCCTTCTCAACGTTCCAGACCGGCATGGTCCCTTCCGGCCTGCCCGCGCTCCTCGCGAACGTCAGGTCGGGAAGAACCACGTCCCCGTGGAACGCGGAAGCCGTTGAAACGGTCTTCCATGCGCTGCGACAACACACCTGCCGGTTTTCACCAGGGCGAGACCGACCGGCTCGGCGGTCTACGGCCGGAGAAGGTGCTTACCTAATCCCGGATGGGAAGGTGATCAGGAAGCCATTGCCTGCGGCGTTGCCGTTGCCGCCGTTGCCGCCGTTGGCGTTGTTGTTGCCGCCGCCGGCGATCGCGCCCCCGTTGCCACCGTTGCCGCCGCGAGCCGCGACGAGCTGGGCGAGGACGTCAGCCGGGATCTCGAAGCCCCGGTTCTCCCTGACCTCACGCTCCCGCCGCTGCTCCGGCTGGCGGATGCGGATGTTGTTGATCACGTGCTGGCGCTGCCTCTGGTGCTGACGCTGGTCGTCGCGTTGGTGCTGGCGGTTGCGGTTGTGGTTGCGGTTCCAGTTACGGTTCCGCTGGCCGCGACCCCAGCCGCCCCCACCCCAGCCGGCGAAGCCGCCCGCCTGAACGACGGACGCGCTCGCCGCGGTGGCCGTGGTGGCGGCGGACAGCGCGACCGCCCCGCCGGTCAACGCGGCGCCGACGGCCAGCAGCCCGACGAGACTCTTGAACTTGGACATAGCGATTCTCCCCCGAAAAGGAATCGATTCCTCTAGACGCTCGAACATCTCCGCCATCCATGCCGAAGAATGCCCCGGATAACCCCCGATATGGCGATTTCCGCACCGTCTGGATCTCCGGAACCACGCAACGACAAACACCGCCATACCGTTCTTAGGCAGCTCTTGTCGTGCCATTGATCAACAGAAGCCCGAGATCGCGGTCTGACCATGATCTGACCGGAGGGTGCACAGCGAGATTCCGCGTGACGCCCGAGGTCGATCGCGCCGTCCGAGGACGCTCCGCACGCCACGGCGAGTGGCTGGCTGTGGTCGGCGTGCGGTCAGTCACGATCGGCGAGAGCGCCTGATCGGCTGATCCTGCGATTTCAGACCGCGTCGGACGGCACCGAAATACAGCGCCTAATTGGGTCGCACACCGTAAATTCAGCGATTCTCGTTGACACACGAAAGGCCAGGACAATAAGGTCCTGGCCGTAAGTCGCACACCGTATGACGTGCGGAGACTTGCAAAGCAGGCGCTCTGCCAACTGAGCTAAGGCCCCGGGTGCTAGGGAAAGCTTACCGGGCGGAAGTAGCAGCGTGGTGCGCGCCGACCCCGCTGCCGGTGAGCAGACCCGGGAACTCCGTGATCGATTCGACGATGTGCGTGGCACCGCCCTCGATGAGACGGTCGCGGCTGTGGCCGGCGGACAACATGCCGGCGATGATCGAGGCGCCCGCGCGCCTGCCGGAGAGCATGTCGTTCTCCGAGTCGCCGAGAACGGCCACCTCTCGTACGTCCTTGATGCCGGCTCGCAGAACGGCGGTGAGGACCATGTCCGGGAAGGGACGTCCCCGTCCGGCGCAGTCCTCGGGGCAGAGAGCGAAGTCGAGTTCACCGGCCCATCCGAGCGTGCCGAGGACACGTCCGAGCGTGGACCTGCTGAACCCCGTGATCAGGGCGATCTTGATGTCGGCCTCGCGGAGCTTTTCCAGCGCCTCGACGGCTTCCGGGAGCGGGAACAGCCCCGTCCTCTCGATGGCTCCCTCGTAGGAGCGCTCGAAGGTCAGGTTGGCCGCCTGCGCCTGAGCCTCGTTGCCGGGGAAGATGCCCTTGAAGACCTCGATCGTCGGGCATCCCCGGGACCTGTGCACGTGCACCATGGCGCGTGCGTACGCACTGGTCCCGGGGACGATGCCCTGAGTGGCGATCGCCTCAGCGAACGCCCGCTCCACCATGGCGATGTCGCCGATCGTGGTGCCGGCCAGATCAAGACAGGCCAGCCTCACGGGTGTCATGCCCGTTCCTTCCCCACGATCAAGGTCCATCCCCGGTGGTCAGTTCTCGCTGCCGGTGGCCTCAGTCCACAGGTCCAGCTCGGCGCGGTCCGCCTGCACCTTGCGCCAGACGAGCAGTCCCCCAAGAGCGACCAGCGCGAGAACGAGCAGCTTCTTCACGGTGTGACCCCACTTCTATGACGGTCTCACCTGCCGGGTGAGACAACGCCCGGTTCTACGGTTCCCTGCAGCCTAGCAAGGGATCGGCGTTCAGCCCTGCTCACGATAGAACCGGTTGGACCCAATCAAAGGGCCGACCGGCCCATATAGCAGGCCGCGCGACTGGCGACGCGCGGTGTACTACGTCAGATTTCCCAGGTCACAGGCTCGCTAATCCCGGGAGGACGAGCGGAACACCTGGGCTTTCGGACAACCATCGCCGACTCCGCTCTGAGCAAAAACGATTCTCAGGGGATGGCGGCCGAGAGGAGGACGGTCGTACCATCCGGTCCGGTCCGGATGGTGACGTCCGCGAGGCGGTGCATCAGCCAGATCCCGCGGCCGCCGAAATCGAACCGGGCCATGCGCTTGCGATGCAGCGTCCTGTCCGGGATCCCGGGGCCGCTGTCGGTGACCTCGCAGCGGAGCAGGCCGGGTTCTCGCCACATGGCGATCCCCCTGGGCGCGATGCCGTACCGGACCGCGTTGGTGACCGCCTCGTGGACGGCGAGAACGAAGTCCTCCAGCGCCATGCCCACCAGACCGGCGTTGCGCGCCGACTCGGTGACCATGTGCCGGACCAGGGTGATCGCGCTGCGGTCGAACTCCAGGCTCAGCAGGGTGCCCGACACATCATCACCGCCTCTTGCGTCTGCCGCGCTCGTCTCCCTCGCTCCTCACTTCTACTTACCGCCGATGCGGGACTGACACGTCTTGCCGCCAATTCGCGGGGGAAAGCACGCGGGAAGGCTCAGCCGCCGACGAGATCGTCGAACTCTCCCGCCTTGACCGCGTGGGCGAACAAGCGCAGGTCAGAGGCGGAGTAGATCAGCGCGGGCCCCTCGGGATGCCGCGAGTTCCGCATCGCCACGCTCCCGTCGGGGAGTGGTGCGAGCTCGACGCAGTTGCCGTTCGGGTTGCTGTGCCGGCTCTTGCGCCACGGAACGTCGCCCAGCTCGGCGGACGGCATCCCGTTGTAGACCTCGGTCATCCATGCCTCACTCTCTCTTGATCATGGGCAAGAATACGACCCTTTACGTTTGCACGTGCATCCGTACATGCATATGTAAATTCGCGACCTATACCGAATGGGCAGGGCAGAGAGGTCTCGCCGTACGGCCGGCGTGAGATGCGCGCGGATCACGACAAGAACGGCCGTCGGCAGCACTCCGATGCCGACGGCCAGGGGGAGAGCTCGGGCGATCGTCATCGCCCGACCGATCATCGCGTGACGATCTGGACGGTGTAGCAGGCCGGCTAGAACACCGTCCTAGGTGAGGTCGCTCGTACGGAGGACGGTGGCGAAGCGCCCGTGATGGAGGCTCGCCGCGGTGGCCCGGGTGAGCTCCTCGGCGGTGACCACCTCGCCGTCCGGCCCGACGGCGTCGAAGGTGTGCATCGCGTCGATGGGATAGAGCACGTCGAAGCCGAGGTTTCCGCCCATCCGGGCGGTGGTCTCGTTGCACATGTTGGTCTGGATCCCGGCGATGACGATCTGGCCGACGCCGTGTCCGCGCAGCCAGCCGGCGAGGTCCGGAGTGCCGTAGAACGCCGAGTTGACCGTCTTGCTGACGAACAGGTCCGCCTCGGCGCCGCCCATCGCCTCGGCGACGACGTCCTTGAACTCGTTGCCCGGCGTTCCCGGCAGCAGGGGCGAACCCGGCTGCGCCGAGTCGTGCCGCACGAGCACGATCGGCCGCCCGGCGGCCCGCCAGGCGCGGATCAGCGCGCCGATGTTCTCCTCGGCGGCGGGGTTGCCCCTGCGCCCCCAATACGGATGCTCGAAGCCCTTCTGCACGTCGATGACGATCAGGGCGGCGTTGTGGTCGATCTCTCGCATGGCCCAAGCCTGATCCCTGCCCCGCCACGACCGTGAGTGGCAGGAATGTCATCCTGCGATAGTTTCCTGCCATGTTCACCGTGGCGACGCTTCTGTACGACGATGTCCGGGCCTTCGACTTCGGGGTGATCAGCGAGGTCTGGGGGATGGACCGCGTGAGCGGCGGCCTGCCCGGCTTCGAGCTGCGCCGGTGCTCGGCGGGCGCGCGGCCGGTCCGGATGTTCCCCGGTGCGACGGTGTCGGCCACCCACGACCTGGACGGGCTCGACGGCGCCGACCTGGTCGTGGTCCCCGGCCGGGACACCCCTTTCGCCCCGGTCGAGCCCGCGGTGCTCGACGCCCTGCGCGGGGCGCACGCGCGCGGAGTCCCGATCGGATCGCTCTGCGCGGGTGCGTTCGTCCTCGCCGCGGCCGGGCTGCTGGACGGGCGCGGAGCGGTGACGCACTGGGCGCTCGCCGACCGGCTCGCCGCCGACCATCCGGAGGTACGCGTCGAACCGGACGTGCTGTTCACTGAGGACCGGGGCATCTGGACCGGCGCGGGCACCGTGGGCGGCGTCGACCTCTGCCTCGAGCTCGTACGGCGGTCGCACGGCGCGAGGGTGGCCAACGCCATCGCCCGCCGCATGGTCACCGCGGCACATCGGACCGGCGGGCAGGCGCAGTTCATCGAGCGCCCGATCCCACCGGTCACCACGACGAGGTCGGCGCTCACCGAGACCATGGACTGGGCGAGGAGCCACCTCGACCTGCCCCTGACCGTCGCGGAACTGGCCAGGCGGGCCCGGTCGGCGCCGCGCACGTTCGCCCGGCACTTCACCGAGGCGACCGGGACGACCCCGGCACGCTGGCTCGTCGCGCAGCGGATCGCCGAGGCGCAACGCCTACTGGAGACCGAAGACCTGTCCGTGGAGCAGATCGCCGCCAGGTGCGGCTTCGGGACCACCACGATGCTGCGCCGCCACTTCCTCCGCGCGGTCGGGACCACTCCCACGGCGTACCGGCGAACCTTCGCGCGGGTATGACCTGACCCACCCGGGGTAATTGCGGGCCCATGGCTCGCATAGCGTCGGAGTCCCTGATCGAACGGCTGGCCGCCTGGGGCGTTGACACGGTCTTCGGCCTGCCCGGCGACGGCATCAACGGGATCATGGAAGGACTGAGACGCCACCAGGACAAGGTGCGTTTCCTCCTCGTCCACCACGAGGAGGCAGCGGCCTTCATGGCCACCGGCCACGCGAAGGCCACCGGCCGGATCGGCGTCTGTCTGGCGACCTCGGGCCCCGGCGGCGTCCACCTGCTCAACGGCCTGTACGACGCGAAGCTCGACCACGTGCCCGTGCTGGCCATCACCGGGATGCAGGAGACCTCCGTGCTCGGCACCGGCTACCAGCAGGAGGTGCACCTGGAGCGCCTGTACGAGGACGTCGCGGTCTACAACGAGATGATCTACAACCCGGTGCAGCTTCCCGCGCTGGTGGACATCGCGATCAGGACGGCATACGCGCGGCGCGGGGTGGCCCACCTCACCGTGCCGAACGACATCCAGGTCGCGCCCGCGGACGCGGATCCCTGGGAGCATGTGGCGCCGGCCCGGCCGCCAGAGACCGCGCCCGTCTATCTCAAACCTCCGGCCCGGCCGCGCGAGGCCGATCTGGAGCAGGCCGCGGCCGTGCTGAACTCCGCCGAACGACCCGCGATGCTGGTCGGCGCGGGCGCGCTGCACGCGCGCGAGGAGGTCATCGCCACCGCGGAACGGCTCGGGGCGCCGGTGATCAAGACGCTCCCGGGCAAGGCGGTGATCCCGGACGACTCGCCGTACACGACGGGCGGGATCGGGCTGCTCGGCACGCGGCCGAGCGAGGAGTTGGTCGACGACGTGGACGTGCTGTTCATGGTCGGCACGAACTTCCCCTACACCAAGCACCTGCCGCCCCCGGGAAAGGTCAAGGTGGTACAGCTGGAGGTGGACCCGTCGCGGGCGGGCGTCCGCATCCCCACCGACGTGCCGGTCATCGGCGACGCGAAGGAGGGGCTCCGGGCACTGTTGCCGTTACTCACCCCGCACGATCACGCTCATCTCCAGAAATATCGGGAGAAGATGAGGTCCTGGCGGTCGGACATGGAGGCGCTGGAGAACCCGAAGCGGGACCCGATCGCCCCGCAGTACCTCATGTCGGTCATCGACGACCTCGCGACCGACGACGCCGTCCTCACCTGCGACAGCGGCACCATCGCCACCTGGGCGGCCCGGCACTGGACGATCAGGGGGAACCGGGGCTTCTACCTGTCCGGCAACCTCGCCACGATGGCGCCCGGCCTGCCGTACGCGGTGGCGATGCAGCACGCCTTCCCGGGACGCCAGGTGATCGCCTTCGTCGGCGACGGCGGGTTCGCCATGCTGATGGCCGAGTTCCTCACCGCCGCGCAGCACGGCCTGCCGGTCAAGGTCGTGATCAACAACAACAACGCGCTGGGCCAGATCCTGTGGGAGCAGATCGTGCTCGGCTACCCGGAGCACGGGGTGCGGTTCGACGAGCCGTGGCCCGACTTCTCGGTGTGGGCCCGCGCCTGCCACGGCTTCGGGGCGAAGGTGACCAAGGCCGCCGACCTGCCCGAGGCCGTCTCGCAGGCGCTGGCGCACGACGGCCCGGCGCTGGTGGACGTGGACGTCGACCCGAACGAGCCGCCCATGCCGGGCAAGGTGACCTACCAGCAGGCCAGGAAGTTCGCCGAGGCGTTCCTTCGTGGCCAACCGCACAAGGTGTCGATCGCCACCACCCTGTTCAAGGACCGCATCCAGCAGATGGGCGACTAGATCATGGCTTCCCGCAACCTTCTGCTCGAACGCGAGCTGCGCCGCCGCGTGGACGGCGAGGTCAGGTTCGACGACGGCAGCCGCGCGATGTACTCCACGGACGCGAGCAACTACCGCCAGGTGCCGACCGGCGTCGTCGTCCCTCGTACGGTCGACGCCGCCGTGGAGGCGGTGGCGGTGTGCCGTGAACAGGACGTTCCCGTACTGTCCCGCGGCGGGGGCACGAGCCTCGCCGGGCAGTGCTGCAACGCCGCCGTCGTGATCGACTGGTCCAAGTACTGCCGCCGCGTCGTCCAGATCGACCCGGAGAGCAGGACGGCGATCGTGGAGCCGGGCATCGTGCTGGACGTGCTCAACGCGCGGGCCCACGAGTACGGACTCATGGTCGGGCCGAGGCCCGCGACGCACGACCACTGCACGATCGGCGGGATGCTGGGCAACAACTCCTGCGGTTCGACCGCCCAGGCGTACGGCAAGATGTCCGACAACGTGCTCGGCCTCGACGTGCTGACGTACGGCGGCGCCCGGTTCTGGGCCGGTCCCGGGGGCGGGGACGGCCTGCCGTACGAGATGAAGGCGCGGCTGCGCGATCTGGCGGAGCGCTACGGCGAGGAGATCCGGCGGCGGTTCCCCGACATCCCGCGCCGGGTCTCGGGCTACAACCTGGACGCGCTCCTGCCCGAGAACGGGTTCGACCTGGCGAACGCCCTGGTCGGCTCCGAGTCGACCCTGGTCACGATCCTGCGGGCGCGGTTGCGGCTGGTGGAGGAGCCCAAGGCCCGCGCGCTCGTCGTCTTCGGCTATCCCTCGATCTTCGAGGCGGCCGATGCCGTGCCGACCATCCTGCCGCACCGCCCGCTCGCCCTCGAAGGGGTGGACGACAAGCTGGTCAGCTTCGAGAAGCGCAAGCACCTCAACGCCGAGGCGCTGCGGCTGCTGCCCGAGGGCGCGGGCTGGCTGATCGTGCAGTTCGGCGGGGACACCGAGGAGGAGGCGCACGACAAGGCGCAGGCACTCGCGGACGAGCTCGGGCACGCGGTGCGGTACTTCGACGACCCGGCGCACGAGGACGAGCTCTGGCAGGTACGCGAGGCCGGGCTGGGCGCCACGGCCTGGGTGCCGTTGGAGCACGACACCTGGCCCGGCTGGGAGGACTCCGCGGTCGCCCCGGAGAGCCTCGGCTCCTATCTGCGCGACCTGCACCGGCTCCAGGAGGAGTACGGCTACGCCGAGGCGTCGGCGCTCTACGGCCACTTCGGGCACGGATGCCTGCACACGCGGATCTCCTTCGACCTGGTCACCGCGGATGGGATCAGGAAATATCGGGAGTTCGTGGAACGGGCGGCCGACCTCGTCGTCTCCTACAACGGGTCGCTGTCGGGGGAGCACGGCGACGGCCAGGCCCGTGGCGAGCTGTGGCCGACGATGTTCGGACCCGACCTGATGCCGGCCTTCGCCGAGTTCAAGGCCGTCTTCGACCCGCGCGAGCGGATGAACCCCGGCAAGCTGGTCCGCCTCTCGGGTGCGCCGCCGTACCGGCTGGACGAGAACCTGCGCCTGGGCGCGGACTACGCCCCGGCCGACCCGGAGACGCACTTCGCCTATCCCCAGGATCACGGCTCCTTCGCCCGCGCGGCGCTGCGGTGCGTGGGCGTCGGCAAGTGCCGCCACGAGGCGGGCGGGGTCATGTGCCCGAGCTACCGGGCCACCCGCGAGGAGAAGCACTCCACCCGGGGCCGGGCGCGGCTGCTGTTCGAGATGCTCGACGGCAGTGTGATCACCGACGGGTGGCGGTCCGACGCGGTCGCGGACGCCCTCGACCTGTGCCTCGCGTGCAAGGGCTGCAAGAGCGACTGCCCGGTCAACGTGGACATGGCGACCTACAAGGCCGAGTTCCTGTCCCACCACTACGCCGGCCGGCTGCGCCCGCGCGCCCACTACTCGATGGGGTGGCTGCCCGCGTGGGCGCGGCTCGCCGCTCTCGCCCCCGGCCTGGTCAACCTCGCCGCCCGGACACCGTCCCTCGACGCCCTGATCAAACGGCTCGGCGGCATCGCGCCGGAGCGGGCGCTCCCGGCCTTCGCCCCCGCCCGGTTCAGCCGCGCGTTCCGCCGCCACGTGCCGATCGGCGACGGTCACAGGGGTGAGGTGCTGCTGTGGCCGGACACCTTCACCGACAACTTCCATCCCGGTGTCGCCGTCGCCGCGGTCCGGGTCCTCGAACGGGCCGGGTTCTCCGTACGGCTCCCTCGCGCGGCGGTGTGCTGCGGCCTGACCTGGATCTCCACCGGGCAGCTCGGCGTCGCCCGCAGAGTGATCGAGCGGACGTCGCGGGTGCTGCGCGAGGAGATCAGGGCCGGCATCCCGGTGGTGGGGCTGGAACCCTCGTGCACGGCCGTGTTCCGGTCGGACGCGCCCGACCTGATGCCCCACGACCTGGACGTACGGCGGCTGCGCGACCAGACGCGCACTCTCGCCGAGCTGCTGGACGAGCACGGCGTCGAGCCGCCTCCGCTGGACCGCGAGATCGTCGCCCAGCCCCACTGCCACCAACACGCGATCATGCGGTTCGACGCCGACCGGAGGCTGCTGGAGGCGGCCGGGGCACGGCTGACCGTGCTCGACGCCGGATGTTGCGGCCTGGCCGGGAACTTCGGCTTCGAGGACAGCCACTTCGCCGTCTCGATGGCCTGCGCGGAGGACGCCCTGCTGCCCGCGCTCCGCGCCGCCCCGGAGGACGCGCTCGTCCTCGCCGACGGGTTCAGCTGCCGGACCCAGATCGAGCAGGCGGGCATCGGGCGGCGGCCGGTCCACCTGGCCGAGGCCCTGGACGAGGCGTGGCGTGCCGCCGTGTCCGGCGCGCTCCCGCGCCAGGCGCGGCGGGCCCCCGTACCCGTCGATCGGACCACCAGAACGCGATGACGCCGATCCGCGGCCTCACCGCCACCGCCTACACCGTGCCGACGGACCTGCCGGAGGCCGACGGGACGCTGGCCTGGGACCGTACGACGCTGGTCCTGGTCCGGGCCACCGGCGGCGGGCAGACCGGCCTCGGCTGGACGTACGGCTCCGCCGCCTGCGCGGCGATCGCCCGCGACGACCTCGCGCCCGTGGTGCGCGGGCGCAGCGCGCTCGACGTTCCCGCGGCGTTCGAGGCGATGGCGCGCCAGGTGCGCAACATCGGCCGGGCGGGCGCGGCCGGGTACGCCATGTCGGCGATCGAGACGGCGCTGTGGGACCTGAAGGCGCGGCTGCTCGGCGTGCCGCTCTGCGCGCTGTTCGGCCAGGCGTCGGACGGGGTGCGCGTCTACGGCAGTGGCGGCTTCACCACCTATCCACACGCGCTGCTGGCCGAGCAGCTCGGCGGGTGGGTGCACGACCGGGGGATCCCGCGCGTGAAGATCAAGATCGGGGAGAGCCGGGGCACGCGGGAGGAACGGGACCTGCACCGGGTACGGCAGGCCCGCGACGCCATCGGCTCGTACGCCGAGCTGTACGTGGACGCCAACGGCGCCTACACGGCCAAGCAGGCGATCCGGATGGCCCGTGCCATGGACGAGTGGGATGTCCGCTGGTTCGAGGAGCCCGTCTCCTCCGACGACGTCCGGGGGATGCGCCGGGTCCGTGACGCCGTGCGGGCCGATGTCGCGGCGGGGGAGTACGGGTGCGACCTGTACTACTTCCGGCGGCTGGTCCGGGTGGTCGACTGCCTGCAGATCGACGTCACCCGCTGCGGCGGCATCCTGGAGTGGCGAAGGGCCGCCGCCGTCGCCGCGGCGCGCGGCCTGGAGGTGTCCGGCCACTGCGCCCCGCAGCTGCACCTGCACGCCGCGCTGGCCACGCCGAACGTGCGCCATCTGGAGTGGTTCCACGACCACGTCAGGATCGAGTCGATGTTCTTCGACGGCTTCCGCGAGCCGGTTGAGGGTGTGCTGCGACCCGATCTGTCCCGTCCCGGCCTCGGTCTCGATCTGCGTGAGGCGGACGTGGAGAGGTTCCGTACGTACGGCGGCGTGGGCGACTGAGCCGCTCCGGGTGGAACCGTGGATCACGCTGTGATGCGGCCTCCGGCCCGGGTTCTGACCAGCGCGGTGAGCGCCCCGGCGACCAGCCCGGCGCCGAAGGCCGCGACGGTCACGGCTTCGCGGTGCCGCGACAGCCACGCCTCCGCGCTGGTCGCGCGGGCGCGGGAGTCGAAGCGGCCGTGCGCGCCGAAGTCGTGCCCGTCCTTGCCGTCCGCGGCCTCCCACAGGTTGACCGGGCCGCCCGGATCGTACGGCTCGTCGGTCTGCTGGGAGGAGAAGCCGGTCCTGCCCAGATAGCGGTCGATCAGCGCGGGGGCGACCTTGTTGGCCAGCAGCGTGACGGCGGTCGAGGCGCCCACCCAGAACTCCTTGCGCCGGGGATGTCCGGCGGCGAAGACCACGGTCCTGGCCGCCACCTCCGGCTGGTAGATGGGCGGCACCGGCTGCGGCCGGTTCGGCAGCCGGGAGAGCACCCAGTCGAACTGCGGCGTGTTCATGGCGGGCAGCTGCACCATCGTCACGTGTACGGCGCTGCGCCGATGCAGCAACTCGCACCGCAACGACTCGGTGAATCCCTTGATCGCGTGCTTCGCGCCGCAGTAGCCCGACTGCAACGGGATGGCCCGGTAGGCGAGGGCCGAGCCGACCTGCACGATCGTGCCGTGGTTCCTCGGCAACATCCGGTCCAGGGCCGCCCGGGTGCCGAAGACGTAACCGAGGTAGGTCACCTCGGTCACCCGGCGGAACTCGTCGGGCGATATCTGGTTGAAGGGCGCGAAAACCCCTACGAACGCGACATTCACCCACACGTCGATGGGACCGAGCTCCTCCTCCACCCGACGCGCGGCGTCCTCCACCTCACGGTGGTCGGCCACGTCGACGGGGATCACCATGGCCCGGCCTCCGGCCGCCTCGACCTCCTCGGCGGCGGCGGCGAGACCCGCCTCGCCGCGCGCGAGCAGCGCCACCGAGTCGCCGCGCGCGCCGAACGCGCGGGCCGTCGCGCGGCCCACACCGGCGCTCGCCCCCGTGACCACGACCACCCGAGACCTTCTGCGCGCCATGTCCCTCACCTCCTGGTCCGGCCGCTACCCGGGGAAGGCGGCCCCATACGGGCGAGATGGATAATGCAAGGACAGCGCGACGGGGGGCGTGATGCCCGATTCATTCAGCTCTGCCGCACGAGACTCTGCCGCACGCGAGTGGCACGATCCCGCAGAAAGACGGATGTTCGAGCGCCTCGCGGAGCTACCGCCAGGCCATTCACGCCGGGAGATACTCCGCCAGGAGCTCGCCCGCCGCCATCAGGGACTCGTCGAGGCGCTCGCCCGGAGGTTCACCTACCGCGGAGAGCCGGTGGAGGACCTGGTCCAGTCGGGGAACGTCGGCCTGGTCAAGGCCATCGACAGGTTCGACCTGAGCCGGGGGAACGTCTTCACCGCGTACGCCGTACCGATGATCCTGGGGGAGATCCGCCGGCACTTCCGGGACGCGGGCTGGGCGGTCCACGTGCCCAGGCGGGCGCAGAACCTGAAGATCCTCGTGCACGAGGCGGTGGACTCCCTGACCCAGCGGCTCGGCCGCCGCCCCACGTCCGCCGAGCTGGCCGCCGCTCTCGGCGTGAGCGTCGAGGAGGCCGACGAGGGCATGGCGGCCGACAGCGTGTACAGCTGCCTGTCCCTCGACCTGATGATCAGTGAGGACGCTGAACGGCCGGATACCTCCCATATCGCCACGGAAGACGGCGAACTGGATCTGATCGTGGACCGGGAGTCGTTGCGGCCGCTGCTCGCGGACCTGCCCGACCGGGAGCGTACCGTCCTGCTGATGCGCTTCTACGGAAACCACACCCAGTCGGAGATCGCCTGCGAGCTGGGCGTGTCCCAGGTGCACGTGTCCCGGCTGGAGTCGCGGGCCTGCTCCCGGCTGCGCGAACGGCTCGGCCCCGGCTGACCGAACGACACGGCCCACGCCCGCGCCACCGGATGTTGTCCGGATGAGACCGAATCGGGGCCCGGCGTTCGCAGCCGGACCCCGATCGGCATCCCTTTTCCCGCAGGAGCGGTCTTAGATGATCGAGCCGGACCAGACGTTCGCGGCCTTCTTGTAGACGCCGTACGTCTCACCGTCGAAGTACGGGGACATGCTGGTGTCGATGCGCTTGTTGCCGTCACGGTCCGCGACGGCGATGGTCACGCCGTTCAGGTAGCCGAGGCGGCGGCTGTTCTTGTAGTTGAGCAGCCACGCGGAGCCCAGCGAGCCCTCGCCGGTGAAGGACGACTTGACGCCGAGGAGCTCCTCGCCCTTGATGGCCGGGGCCTTGGCGGCGAAGGTCTTGCCGTACGACCACTTGAGCGTCTGACCCGTGTAGGCGTGGTTGCCGTCCGGGTGGGAGCCGCTCGGGTAGCCGAAGACGTAGACGTTCTTGCCGACCTTCTGGTTGTAGGCCAGGCCCTGCCCGCCCACGTTGTCGCCCAGGCGACCGGCGTCGGAGACGCTACGGACGTAGTAGTGGTCCTTGTAGTACTTCTCCTGGCTGGAGGTCTTGATCCACTTCTTGACGAAGTACTGCTTCTTGTACGCCTCGGCGAAGCGCTTGCCGCGCGTCACCTTGAGGTCGCCCAGGAAGTTCTTGTCCTTCTTGAGCTTGTGGTACTCGATCCAGGAGATGCGGGTCCACTGGTCGCTGCTGTTACCGCACCAGGAGGGGCACTTCTCGCCGTTCTTCATGGCGTCGGTGCCGTTGGGGGCGGCCTTGTAGTCGGCGGCCTTGACCTCGACGGCGGTCAGCTTGATGCCGTCGATGCCCTTGGTGTAGTACTCCTCGTGCTTGGCGTGGCCGTCGGCCGGCGGGTCGACCTGCACGCTCTCGGGGTCGAGGACCTTCTTCCAGTACGGCCCGCCCTCGGTGTACTTCGCGGCGAACTCGGAGGCGCTGACCTCCTCGGAGATGGTCTGCTTGTCACCGGTGTAGGCGTCGTAGGTCTTCTTGTCGACTTCCTTGTCGCCCGCGAGCTTGATGCCGTTGTAGACGGTGACGAACGCGTAGTCGCGGTCGCCGTCCTCGTAGACGTCGAAGTCGTAGTGCGTGAACGCCTGCTTGCCGACGTAGATGCCCCACGGGGTCTTGCCCTGGTAGTAACCGGGCACGAAGACCCACTTGTCCAGGGTGGCCTTGTTGCTCACGGTGTCGTACACGCAGTGCCCGGCCGTGGCGACCAGGTTGCGGTAGTTCGACTGCACGGAGGTGGCGGTGCACCAGTGCGCCTTGCCGTCAGCGCCGAGGAAGAACACCTTGCCGGTGGTCTTCGGGAGGTTGACGTTCTTGGACGTCGAGGACGACTTCTTCTCGTCCCCGATGGCGGGAACCGTACCGGCCTTGCTGCTCGCGGACGGTCCGCCGGTGGAGATGTGCTTGGCCGAGACCGTGGTCTCGACGTTGTACGGCGTGGCCTGCTTCAGCATCTGCGCCGACCAGAAGAAGGCGACCTGCTGTGCGGCCTGTGAGGTGCCGGCCAGCGTCTCCTTGACGCTGTAGCTGCCTGCCTGGGCCGGGGTGGCCACCAGGCCGGCGGCCAGGAGGCCGGTGAGGGTTCCGCCGATGGCGAGGGTGCGCTTCAAGGGAAAAGCTCCTTGCGCTGTCGTGGGACGTCATCTGCGTCCCATCCGTCAGTTAAGGACAGGTCAAGAACCTACAAGCCACACCAACTGTCCGTAAGGCCGTTTGAGGGCATCGTTTTCCCAGGTCGGACGAGTGACCGTTTCGTTACCTAAAAGACGATCAGATCGAGATAATGGCGTTTGCGCAGGTCAAACGCGATATCTGGCCATGCGGCCTGACCCGTCCGAATCACCCCAGTCAAGGGGAAATGTGTGATGTGAATCACATCGAGAAGATGGCACGGATTTCGGATTGGAACCGTCTAAGTTCGCTCGCATCGCCGACCCGACCCGACCCGACCCGACCCGACCC